>CAUASQ010000041.1 GCA_958431945.1 uncultured Collinsella sp.
TGTAGTCGAAGGCAAATCCATATCTTAGACAAGAATTCGCGATTTGCAAGCACATCCACGCACCCCACATGAGCTGCGCGGTATACTCATGCCATGAAAAGACGCGAACATACATACGGTTATGAAGATGCTGCGGGCGTCACGCCGCCACCCTGGACGGGAACGGCGGTGGGCCTCATGGATCTCGATGCGTTTTTTGCGAGCGTGGAGATGCTCGATCATCCCGAGTGGCGCGGCAAGCCGCTCATCGTGGGTGGCGATGCCGATTCCCGCGGCGTTGTGTCCACCTGCTCATACGAGGCACGTCGCTTTGGCGTGCACTCCGCCATGCCCTCGGCCGAGGCACGGCGTCTCTGTCCGCAGGCCATTTGGACGCATGGGCATTTCGATCGCTACCACGAGGTCAGCGCGCAGGTCATGGCGATTCTCGCCGACGAGACCCCGCGCGTTGAGCGCGTATCCATCGACGAGGCCTTTATCGATATCACACCGGGTCGCTTTGCACCCGAGGACCCGCTGCTGGTTGCGCGGCGCATCAGTGATCGCGTGGCGGCGCTGGGAGTGACCTGCTCCATTGGCGTCGGCTGCAACAAGACGGTCGCAAAGATCGCAAGCGAGCGGGACAAGCCGTTTGGGCTGACCATCGTACGCCCTGGAACCGAGCAGCGCTTTTTGGCCGCGCTGCCGGTATCTGCCATGAGCGGCATCGGACGCTCGGCCGAGGAGCGGCTGCGCCGCATGCGCATCTACACGCTTGGCGAGCTGTCACGCGCACCGGAATCCACCTTGGCCTCTATTTTTGGCGTCAACGGCGAACGCATGCGCCAGCGTGCGCTGGGGCTCGAAATCTCTGAAGTCACGAGCCTCGATGAAGAGCGCGAGGTTAAGTCGGTCGGCAATGAACGCACCTTTGCGAACGATTTAACTGAGCGCGGGGACATCGAAGCGGCGATTGCGCTGCTGGGAGAGTCAGTGGGACGCCGCCTGCGCCGTCAGGGACTAACGGGCGCCACGGTGACGCTCAAACTCAAGTATTCGTACGGAAACGGTCGCTCGGCACAGCGCCGGCTGCCGCATCCGACCGACGATGAGAACATCTTTGTAGCGGTGGCGCTCGAGCTGCTCGACAACATCTGGCAGGAAGGCATGCATGTGCGCCTGGCGGGCATAGGTATGAGCGACTTCGATCATCAGGGCGGCATCCAGACCGACCTGTTCTGCGAAGTCGACGACCGCGGAGCCCAATCCAGCGACCGTCGCAACCTCTCCGTCGCCATCGACGCCGTCCGAGACAAGTTCGGCGATACCGCCCTATCCTTCGGCCGTCAATCCCGCTTCAACGATTAGTCCCTATGGCAAAAAGAAAGCCGGGCAGCTGCGAATGATGCAGCTGCCCGGCGAAAGGTAAAGGTTAGCTAAAAAGCCCGTCTCAAATGAACTACTAAAGGAGGTCAAGGGGAAGCTGGGGAGCGTCGCCCCAGAGCTTCTCGAGACGGTAGAACTCGCGGGCCTCAGGGGTGAAGACGTGGACGACAACCGAACCGTAGTCCATGAGCATCCAGGTCTTCTGCTCGCGGCCCTCGATGGAAAACGGGTGCTCGCCGCAAGCCTCGGCGACCTTCTCCTCAATCTCGTCGACGATGGAATCAACCTGGCGATTGTTGGTGCCGGTAGCGAGGACAAAGTAGTCGCACACATCGGAAAGCTCAGTCAGGTCGAGCACCTGAACGTCCTCGCCTTTCTTGTCGTAGGCGGCCTGCGCGGCGGTGCGGGCGACATCCTCGGCGGCGACACCGCTCGCGGACAGCGAGGCGGCAGTGCGGTCGGACGTGGCAACGAAACTCTTGTGCTCCACACCTTCAAGAATCTGCTCGTCGGTCATGGTCTCGTCGGCCATGGAATACCTCTTTCTAGACAGCCCGAGCTAGCGCAGCTGGGCGTAATGGTTGTAAATCGTAATAGCCGTGGGATAAAGATAACGCCCGGTCTGGATCACATAGACCAGACCCTGCGCAAAACAGGAGAAGAACAACTCATCGAGCGTAGACTCCCCCACCATCTTGCGCAGCGCATGCGCATAGTCGCCGTGGCGGTTGGGCTCGATGGCATCGGCCACAAAGACCACCATATCGAGCGGCGTCATGTCGCAGGCACCCACGGTGTGACGGTCGACAGCCTGGAAAACGGCCGGCGACAACTCGGGGAAAAGCTGCGGAAGCTCATAGGCGGCAACAGGGCCATGCAAAAGCGGCGTCGCGGCGGAAGGAGAGCCGGCAATCATAATGCCGTAATGCAGAGCGCGCGTGACCAGCTCGTCGTCGGAGAGCACTTTGTCCCAGTCATGGATCAGGCCGGCGGCAGCGGCATCAAAGCGGTCAACGCCGTAGACCTCGGCCAGATGAAGTGCGGTCTCGGCAACACCCAGCGAATGCACATAGCGCTTGCGCTTATCCTTCATGCGAACATCGAGCAGCTCTTGAATGCGCTTGAGCAGCGCGCGCTCATCGCCCTCAAACTGATCCTCTACCGACAACGTAGACCCCCATCACTCAAAATCTTCTTGGCCCAAATCGGCATATAGCCTGCGTTTGCGAATGTAGCCGAGCACGGACTCGCTCGTAAGATAGCGCACGCTCATACCGCGGGCAACTCGCTTACGAATGTTCGTCGAGCTGATCGCCAGCGCCGGAATCTGAATATAGCGCACGTCGAACGGCAGCCCCGACTCTTTGATTCGGGCACGCGCCGTATCGATATCAAAGCCCGGTCGCGTCGCCGCAATAAAGGTAGCAAGCTCAGCGATTCGTTCGGCATCATGCCAGGTCACGATATCGATAATCGCGTCGGCGCCCGTAATAAAGTAAAGCTTTACTTGCGGCGGGTAAAAGTCGCGAAGGGCATGAAGCGTATCGGCCGTATAGGTTACGCCCGGACGGTCGATCTCGAACCGGCTCGCCAAAAAGGCCGGGTTCGCGGCGGTGGCGAGGACCGTCATGGCATAACGGTCCTCGGCAGGCGTCACCGGCTTGTCAAGCTTAAAGGCAGGAGAGCCCGCCGGCATAAAGAGCACAGCGTCCAAGTCGAGCGACTCGCGCGCCTGCTCGGCAGTCACCAAGTGCCCGTAATGAATCGGGTCGAATGTGCCGCCCATAATGCCGAGCCTAAACTCCCGCCCGTCCTCTAGAGGAAGCTCGGGCAGACCGATTCCACCGCGCAGCGACATGGCTTACTCGCCCTCCGAGGTCTCGGCATCGCCCGCGGCATCCGCCGTATCGACAACCTCGACGCCCTCATCCGCAGCATCGGCCACGTCAATGGCTTCAACGGCAACGTCCTCGTCAGCATCCTCGAGCTCCTCGTACTCCGAGAAGTCCTCAGCGCCCTCAAAGTCAAAGGCGCGCTGGCAAATGCGGACCTCGTCGCCCGCACGGCAACCGGCCTTCTCGAGCGCGTCGTCAACACCCATACGCGCAAACTTATGCTGCAGGTAAATGACGGCTTCCTCGTTTTCCCAGTCGGTCTGGATGACCATGCGCTCGATGGCACGACCGACCACGCGGAAGGCACCGGGCTCTTCCTGGACAATGCGGAAACGCTTCTCGCGCTGCAGACGGCGACGCTCCCACTCCTCGTCACGCAGATCGACCGGCTCATCAGAGACCGCCAGCTCGGCGCGAAGCTTAGCCACCTGCTCGCCCACGGCAAGCATCAGCGTGTTCAGGCCGGCGCCCGTAACAGCAGACACGGCAAAGAACATATGGCCATCGTCGAGCGCCGCACGCTTAAGGTCGGCAATCTTGTCGGCCGTGCCCGGCGCATCGCACTTGTTGGCAACGACGATCTGCGGACGCTCCGAAAGCTCGGCGCCATACTGCTCGAGCTCACGGTTAATGATGTGGTAATCCTCGACCGGATCGCGATCCTCAAAACCACCCGTCATGTCGACGACGTGCATGATCAGGGCCGTACGCTCAATGTGGCGCAGGAACTGGTGACCAAGGCCCTTGCCCTCGCTCGCGCCCTCGATGAGACCGGGAACGTCGGCAACGACGTAAGAATATTCGCCGGCACGCACCATGCCGAGGTTCGGTACGAGCGTGGTAAACGGGTAGTCGGCAATCTTGGGACGGGCGGCACTCATGCGCGCGATGAGTGATGACTTACCCACCGAGGGGAAGCCCACGAGCGCGGCATCGGCCATAAGCTTCATCTCGAGCTCGATCCAGTGCTCCTCGGCAGGTTCGCCCAGCTGGGCGAACGCGGGCGCGCGGCGCACCGACGTCACAAAGTGGGTATTGCCCAAACCGCCGGCGCCACCGGGCGCCACGACGACGCGCTCGCCGTCGTGCACCAGGTCGGCAATCTCGAACATCGGGGTCTGCGTCTCGGGGTCGAGCTCGCGCACCACGGTACCCATAGGGACCTTGAGAATCAGGTCCTCGCCGCTCTTACCGTTACGACGGGCACCCTGCCCGTGCGTGCCGCGCTCGGCGCGGAAGTGATGCTTAAAGCGGTAATCGATCAGCGAAGACAGCTGAGCATCGGCCTGGATGACGACATTGCCGCCACGACCGCCGTCGCCGCCATCGGGGCCGCCCTTGGGGACAAATGCCTCGCGCCTAAACGACATGCATCCGGCTCCGCCGTCGCCGCCGCACACGTTAATGCGGCTGATATCGGTGAACTGTGACAACAGAATCGCCTCCTACAAAAAAGAGGGAGACCCTTGAATCCTAAAACTCAAGTGCCTCCCACATATGTGCTCTATGAAGGGTGAATTACGCGTTCGCGAGCGGGCGTACGCTGACCCTGTGCTTGATACCCTTGTGGAACTCAACGGTACCGTCGACCAGCGCGAACAGCGTGTCGTCCTTACCACGGCCAACGTTCTCACCCGGGTGGATGTGCGTGCCGTGCTGACGGACGAGAATCGTGCCCGTGGTTACCGTCTGGCCGGCATAGCGCTTCGTGCCAAGGCGCTGACCGCGGGAGTCACGGCCATTACGGGAGGAACCGAGTCCTTTTTTGTGTGCCATTGTGTATACCTACTCTTTCGTTACGAGTGTAATCTACTCGGCGACGGGAGCCTCGGCAACAGCCTCAGCCTCTGCCTTGACAGCCTTCTTGGCGCGGGAGGTAGCCTGGACCTTCACGATCTTCAGCTTGGTGAGCTGCTGACGGTGACCCTTCAGACGACGATAGCGCTTACGCTTGTGGAACTTGAAGACCAGCTGCTTCTCGCCCTTGAACTGCTCAACGATCTGAGCGGTAACCTTGGCCTTGGCCAGCTTGTCGGGATCGATGACGATCTTCTTACCATCGTTGAGGAAGATAACCGGCAGGGTGACCTTGTCGCCCTCATTGCCCTCGATCTTCTCGACGGTGATGACATCGTCGGTGGCGACCTTGTACTGCTTGCCGCCCGTGTTAACGATTGCGTACATGTTTACTTGCCCTTCATGCATCAGTTAGTGCAACAGCCGAATATAGTAGCAGGCGAAAATACCCCCGTCAACGAGTATGTGGAGCAAATCCACAAGTTCGCACAGGTATGGGGCTGACGAGTCGGCCCTCGTCGTCCTCGCATGCTTGATTCTGACGCTCGACATCGTAGGAGCAGATGGTCACGAGGTCTTGCATACCGGTGGAAACAATAGGTGCATCCACGCCCGGGGTCAAGCCCTGCAACAAAACATCAGCAGCAGAAAGCAAAATCTCCGGACGCATGGAGCCCTCGTTGTCGGCATGGGTGTCGAGCATGAGCACCAAATGGTCCGGGCGCTCCCCCGCCGTGAGCTCATAGCCCACGAGCGTGTGATCCAAATCCAAGCGCTTGCTCTTTTTGCCGCGCGCGTAGTCGATGCCGTGGCCCGCGCGCAGCGTGTCGATCGCACGACGCACCTCGTCGGCGCTTACGGGCGCCTCGGGATCCAAGTGCAGGTCGATGCGATACGACAGGCGCGTGAGCTGCGCCGTCAACGCCGGCGTGCGCACGTCGATGTACGCCGCCTCGATGGGCGCCAGATCGGCCGGAGACGCCGCAGTCAGGCGCCCAAACGCCTCGTCGAGCGCCACGAACTCGGTCATAAACAGGTCATACCACTCGCAGGTCGACGACGTACCCACCGGCAGCGCCGAAGAGAAGCCCACGCGCATGTGCGGAGAGAAGCCCTGCGTGACGGCATAGGGAAGTCCCGCACGGCGCACGATGCGCTCAATGGTATGGATTACTTCGAGATGGCCCAGGTACTTAAGGCGATCGCGCTTGCCATAGCGAACACGAAGCCTAAAGAGCGAGGGGTTGTCGGTCAGGCGCTCACTCATGCGCGATCACCCATCAATACATTCTTGGCGTGGAGCGTGGGGCAGATCCCGCAGCCGGTGCACGACGTGCGGGTACAGTCGGGAGTCGTGACGCCCTCGAGCGAGCGACGGTACTCGCGCTCGAGGAAGCCGCGCGTGCAGCCGGGGCTCACGTGCTCCCACGGCAGGCGCCAGTCCAACTCGTAGGGCAGGTGCACGAGCTCATTGAGGTCGATGCCGTTTTTGGCAGCAGCCTCCTTCCAGTTATCGAGCGAGAAATGCTCTACCCAGGCGTCAAAGCGAGAGCCCGAGCGCCAAGCATCGATGATGACGGGCGTCATGTCACGACCGGCGCGGGAAAGCGCGGCCTCGATGAGCGAGGTCTCGGCATCGTGGTAATGCACGCGGACGGCACGGTTGCGAACGCTCGTGACGAGCAGCTTCTGGCGACGCTTGACGTCGTCGTAGTCGAGCTGCGGGCACCACTGGAACGGCGTGGCAGCCTTGGGGATAAAGACCGAAACCGAGATGGACACCGAGATCGAGCCGCGACGAGCCTTGGGCACCACGGAACGACCGAGCTCCAGCACGTGATCGGCCAGATTGGCGATGGCCACGATGTCCTCGTCGCGCTCGCCGGGAAGGCCCATCATAAAGTAGAGCTTCATGCGGTTCCAGCCGGCCTCGAAGGCCGCCTTGGCCGCACGGTCCAGGTCCTCCTCGGTCACGTTCTTGTTAATGATGTCGCGCATGCGCTGGCTGCCGGCCTCGGGCGCGAACGTCAGTCCGCCCTTCTTTTCGCCGGCGACCGACTCGGCCATATCCACGCCAAACGAATCCAGGCGCTGCGAGGGAATGGACACGCGAATGCCCGTATCTTCCAGACGGCGGTTCAGGCGACCGAGTACATCGCGGATGCAGGAGTGATCGGTGGTCGAAAGCGAGGTCAGCGACACCTCGTCATAGCCGGTCTTTTCCAGACCCTGAATCACCGACGAGACGATCTGGTCGGCCGAGCGCTCGCGCACCGGGCGATACGTCATGCCGGCCTGACAAAAACGACAGCCGCGGGCGCAGCCGCGCAGGATCTCGATAGACAGGCGGTCGTGAACCAGCTGTGCATAGGGCACGCACGACTGCGACAGCGGATTCGTGGCGCCGAAATCCTCGACGACGCGCTTGTAGACCACGGTCGGCGCATCCTTGCCCTCACGCGGCACGGTGTAGCCATGCGGCGAGCAGGGCTCGTCGTGACGAACCTCATAGAGCGACGGCACGTAGTTGCCGGCAATGGATGCAAGCTGCTCGACAATCTGCACGCGCGGGACCCCTTCGTCACGCAGGCGGCGATGCAGCTGGCAGGTCTCGAGCAGCGATTCCTCGCCCTCACCGATGAGGATGGCATCGAAGAAGGCCGCGTACGGCTCGGGGTTGTACACCGAGGGGCCGCCGGCGATGATAATGGGGTCGTCCTCGGTGCGGTCAGCCGCTAACAGCGGAATACCAGCGAGGTCGAGTGCCTCGAGGAAGTTCGTCACCGCCATCTCGTGCGGCACATGCAGACCGACGATATCAAACGAAGCGACCGGCGCTGCACCCTCGAGCGACAGCAGCGGAATACCCGCCTCGCGCATGGCATCACCCATATCGGGCCACGGCACATAGCCACGCTCGCAGGAGATGCCCTCGGCCTGGTTAAGGATGTTGTAGAGGATGGCGATGCCCTGGTTGGGCAGACCAACCTCGTACACATCCGGGTAGATCAGGCAGCAACGGTAGTCGGCATCGGCCTTGGAAAGCGTGCCCCACTCGTGATCGATATAGCGACTCGGCTTCTCGACCTTGGCGAGCAGCGGCTCAATTAAATGAAAACAATCTTGGTATGCAACGCGCAACGGAAAACCCCTAAGCAGCGAGATCTGATGCGTCCTGATAGGACGCCATAGGACGGGTAGCGCCCGCGACCGTGGTCACCAGATCGCGAACGCGGGAGAACGTGGCAGTGACCACCTCGTTGGCACGGCTGTAGTCGACATCGCGCTCGTAGAGCGAAACGAGCGCACGGCCCATGCCATAGGTGCCCGCGGCGGCAGTGAGCGCCTTGACGGCAAACCCAATATGCGGCGTCTGCTTGACGAGTGCGCGGGTGACCGCGCGGATCACAAGACCGCCGGCAAGCACGCCCGCGACCTCGTAGCCGCGCTCAGGCTTAATGCCGCGTCCAAAGACGGCAGCGAGCTCAAAGAGCATGCCCACCTGCGCCAGCGCCATAACGGGATAATCGGCGCCCGGCAAAAACGCCAGCGCACCGGTCGCCATATTGGTGAGCGCGCACGAGGTGATGATACGGTTGGCCGCCGCGATGCGCATGAAGGCAAAGTTCGCCGCAAAAGCCGTTTCCTTGTCGGTGCGATCGAGAATCCAGCGGGCAAGCGTCTCGAGCAGATACGTCTTATCGGTTGCCGCTACCATGCCGAGCATGGGCGTGGACTCCTCGATAAACGGCACCTCCACAGCAGACTCGGCAAGCACGCACACGGGCGCGCCGGCGATCACGAGCTCCTGCACGGCACTCTCCAAGCGGTCGGAACCACACGAGAGTACCAGCACCACATCGGTATCGGTCTTTGGAGCAATTCGCTCCTCCCCCAGACGCTCGACGCGCACAATGCCCGAGGTCGTCTGCGGCACAAAGGCGTCACGCACCGTCTCGGCCAGAAAGCGCGAGGCGGACGAATCCAGATAGACCGAGACGCGTACCGGCGTATCGGAATCCTTCTTAACGGACGCGCCCATCTTAAAAGCGCGGGTCAGCTTATCTACGGGAATTTTCATAGCAAACCCCTCCAGCGGTTAAGCGGCGCCCGAACGATGCCGCCATATGGATTGTACGATACCCACCGTCAACAGCTGAATCATCATCGAAGACGAACCGAAGCTAATAAACGGTAGCGGAATGCCGGTAATCGGCATCATGCCGATGCACATGCCGATGTTTTCGAAAGTCTGAAACGCCCACATGCCAACGATACCCACACACGAAAGACGCAAAAACAGCGACTCACACTTAAAGGCGACGCGAATCGTCGAAAAGATCAGCAGCACGTAGAGGCACAGGAGAAAAAAGGAACCGCAAAAACCAAAGGTCTCGGACAGGAAGGCGAAGACGAAGTCGGTGTGGAACTCAGGCAGAAAGCCGCCGGCCGACTGCGTCGCATGGCCCAAACCCTTACCAAAGAAGCCGCCCGAGCCAACGGCGATAAGCGACTGCTGCAGGTTGTAGGCATCGTCCGAATCGGCATTATCGGGGTCGATAAAGACCGTCAGACGGTTCATCTGATACTGCTTGATGAGCACATCGTGGCCGAGCAACGAATCAAAGACCGAATCGAGCGCCAGAACGAGGGCCACCAGGCCCACGAGCAGGGCCAGGGTCGACAGCACCCATTCGCGGCGTGCACCGCTCATACAAATGACGATGGCGCCCGAAACCAGCACGACCAGGCCCGAGCCCAGGTCGCCCATGGCAACGACGGCCAAAAACGGAATGGACAGCATGCCGCAGAGCTTGACGTAGTCGCGAACGGTATCGATGCGACCGTTATACTGCGAGCCAAGCGTAGCAATAAAGAAGATGGTGATGAGCTTGGCAAGCTCAACCGGCTGGAATGTCAAGCCGATACCGGGAATCTTGATCCAGCCCGTCATGCCCAGACCGCCCGTATAGGACAGACCCGGAATCTTGGGCGAGAGGATCACGATCAAGTCGATGACGAGCAACGCCGTCGAGAAATTGGAAATACCGCGCAGATCGGTACGCCAGACCAGCACCGCCAGCACCGCTCCGATGCCAATTCCCAGCAGATGGCGTGAGAACGAAGCATCGGCCTTAAACTGCGAAGCCGACCAGATGATGATGGCACCGTAGGCGACGAGCGCCACAGTAGCCACGAGCACACCGATATGCACCTTTTGGCGAAACGTGCCGCGCGAGGCCGAAAGTTGCTTGTTGACACGGTCCAGGCTGCTGCGAGAGCCGGTCTTGGTTGAACGGAACAGATCCGCCGGAGAAAAATCCATCGCAACCTCCTATCGAACCGAAGAATCGCCCGAGGCCGAAGAGGTATCGGGCTCGTCATAAATCACGCCAAGCACGTCGCGCACGACATGCATCGCGGTATCTGAGCCGCCGCCGCCCTGCTCCAGGACAGTAGCGATGACATACTTGGGGTCATCGGCCGGTGCATAGGCGCAGAACCACGCGTATTCGTCCTCGCCGCTTTTCTCGCCCGTGCCCGACTTGCCGTATACCTGCGGCGTCAGGGTGCCAAAGTGAGCCGCCAGGGACGTCGATGCCGTGTAAATCACGTCGTGCATGCCGTTGCGAACTAGAGCCAAATCCGAATCGCTGTTGATCTTGGCCTCCAGGCGCTTCTTCTTGCCCTTGCCGTTGTACTTATAGGCATCGCCGTCGCCATCGCGCGACACGGCAGACAAAAACACGTGAGGCACGTACTGTTTGCCGCCGTTGGCAAGACCCATATAGGCACACGCCATCTGGAGGGGCGTCACCAGGATGTCACCCTGACCGATGGCAATGTTGGTCATATCGCCGGCATTCCACTTGCGGTCCTCGGCAGATGCGTCGGTGAAGTAGGACTCTTTCCACTCGGCATCGGGAATACGGCCCGCGCCCTCACTCGGCAGATCGATACCGCAGGTCTTGCCTAGGCCCCAGCGACGAAAGACCTCCTGCAGGCCCTCGGAATGTTGCTCGTCATAAAAGAACGCCTTGCCCATGTCGTAGAAGACGGGGTCGCACGAGTTGGCGATACCCGACTGCAGCGTCATGGTGCCGTGGCCGGAATGCAGCCAGCAGTATTTGCCCCACGACTTGCCCAGACCCGTCCAATAGCCCGTGCAGTTGGTCGTCTGCCCCGACGTGTAGGTTCCAAACTCAAGACCGGCCAGTGCCGAGAGCGGCTTGATGGTCGAGGCCGACATGTACTGTCCGCTAATGGCGCGGTTGAGCAGCGGGTGCGAACCCTTGTCATCATTGAGCTCGGTCCACACGTCATTTGAGACGCCGCCGATAAAGACGGACGGATCGAACTTGGGCTCGCTCGCCATGCCCAGGATCTCGCCATTGTTGGGATCGAGACACACCACAGCGCCGTTGCCGGCATTGCTGTAGCCAGTGGTCTTGGCAAGCTCGATAGCGCTCGCCAGCGCCGTCTCACAGGCCTGTTGGATCTTAAGGTCGAGCGTGAGCTTAATGTCGGAGCCGGCCTTCGCGGGCACGGCGCCGGCCTGACCGGTCACATTGCCCGAGGCATCGACCTTGACGGTCTGCTCGCCACGAATACCTTGTAGCAGGTTTTCGTAGTAGCTCTCAACGCCCGCCTGGCCCACGATATCGCCCGACTGGTACGTAATCTTGCCAGCAGAAGCATCATCATCGCCAGAGGTTTTCTTATTCTGGGCCTCGAGCTGCTCGGAGGTAATGGTGCCGGTATAGCCCAAGATATGGCATGCCGTCTCGCCATATGGATACTGGCGCTCGGTACGCTCGGCAATCTTGACGCCCGGGAACTCGCCGGCATGCTCCTGAATATAGGCAACCGTGGAGCGACGGACGTCCGTCGCGATGGTATGCAGGCTCTGAGCGCCCTCTGTATTGTCCTGAATATTGCGAAGGACCGCCACGTAAGGCATTCCAAGCACGTTGGCAAGATGGCGAACCAGAACCTCATCCTCGGCAAGGTCGCGGTAGGCCACGACAGCAAGTGAGGGACGGTTCTGGACAAGCGCCACGCCATTGCGGTCGAGGATGCGGCCGCGCACAGCGGGAGTGGTAACGGTGCGAGTCTGATTGCTATTAGCCTGCTTCTCGTAATAGTCCGACGAGACCATCTGCATGCCCCACAGCTTGACGGCGAGCGCCGCAAACATCGCGCCCACACCCGTGGTGAGGATGGAAAAACGGCCCTTAAAGGCGGTCGCCGCGGTATTGCCCTCGCCCTCGGTGGCGCGCGGGGCCGTTCCATGCTGCGTATCGT
>CAUASQ010000042.1 GCA_958431945.1 uncultured Collinsella sp.
GCTCCGGCAACGGGGCCCATCTCGACCAGATAGTCGGCTTCCGCCAGTACGCGCGTATCGTGGTCGACAACGACCACGGTGTTGCCGTCATCAACCAGATCGCGCATCACGGCCACCAAGCCGTCGACATTGGCAGGATGCAAGCCAATCGAAGGCTCGTCCAGCACATAAAGCACGCCCGTCGATCGGTTGCGCACCACGCGGGCGAGCTGAACGCGCTGGCGCTCACCCGTGGAGAGCGTGGCACCGGCGCGATCGAGTGAAAGGTAATCGAGACCCAGATCGACCAGGCGACGGGCCACGCTCAAAAAAGAATCGCAGATATCCGTCGCCATGGGCTGCATCTCGGCCGGCAAGGATGCGGGCACCCCGTGCACCCACTCAATCGCCTCGCCCAGCGTCATGGCCGCCGCCTGCGCCAGATTGATACCGCGCACCTGGGGCTGGCGTGCCGCCTCGGAGAGACGCGTGCCACCGCAATCGCGGCATGGCCCCTCGCGTAAAAAGCGCGCAACGCGCTTGAGGCCCTTGTCGTCCTTAACCTTGGCGAGCGCATTCTCGACGGTATAGATAGCGTTGTAATAGGTAAAGTCGAGCGGCGTGGCGCCCTCGCCGTTTTTGGGAACGTAGAGAATGTGCTTCTTAACCGCCGGGCCGTGGAACACGATGTCGCGCTCTTGAGGCGTGAGCTGGTTAAACGGCACATCGGTGCGCACGCCCATCTCGCCAGCCACTTGCTTCATCAGATCCCACATGAGCGTGCCCCAGGGAAGCACCGCGCCTTCATTGATGGTCTTTGACTCGTCGGGCACCAGGCTCGCCTCGTCCACCTCGCGCATGACACCGGTGCCGCCGCAGGTGGGACACGCACCGCCGCTGTTAAACGCAAGGTCCTCGGCGCTCGGCGCGTAGAACTCACGACCGCATGCAGGGCACGTGAGCGACAGGCCCGCAGCCACGTTAAGGCTCGGCTCCACACGCGCCCCGCAATGCGGGCACACGTGATGGGCGCAACGGCTAAAGAGCAGGCGCAGGCTATTGTTGAGCTCGGTCATGGTGCCAAAGGTCGAGCGTACGCCCGGCACGCTGGGGCGCTGATGCAATGCGAGCGCCGCCGGTACGTGCAATACCTCATCCACCTGAGCGTGCTCGGCCTGCGTCAAACGACGGCGGGTATAAGTGCTGAGCGCCTCCAGATAGCGACGCGAGCCCTCGGCATAAAGAACCCCCAGCGCCAGCGAACTCTTGCCCGAACCCGACACGCCGGCAATGCCCACGAGCTTTCCCAGCGGAATATCGATATCGATGTCTTTGAGGTTATGGACGCGCGCGCCACGCACCTCGATAGCCTGCGGGCTCATCTTCTGTTCCGTCACCTTTATCACCCTACTCATGCCATAAAACTCGATCGCGAATGTACGCGCCCAGCATGGGCACGGTAAACCGGACGAGGCCGTATCCGGCAGCTTCGATGACGCGCTCGCGAATCAGGCTTGCGCGATATTTGCTCGCCCAGCTCTGGGTACGATCACAACGCTCAATGATGTCCGCCATGCGCGTCGGTTTGTTCTCGTCAACCGCCATAGCCTCGATAAAAAGGCGCTGTGGACTGCGCAGCCCGTAATACAGGGGCGCGTCAACCGCTTCGTAGAACTCGGAGACGGCATCCACGTGCCCAGCCTCAACATCGTGCCCTTCAATGGCCTGCGAGCCACGTCGGACAGCAGAGCGCCACATGTAATAGCCCACCAGCTGAACCATATAGGGATGCCCCATGCTCTTGCGTGCCGCAAGGTCCGCCGTCTCCGCGTCAACGTAAAGACCAGCGTCTTTGACCGTCTGGATATATGAATCGCGCACCTTGGGCAAAGAAATCGCCCCCAGCGTACGCTGCTGGGCACGGCGCAAAAACGTCACGCTCGGCTCTTCGAGCAAGTCATCAACCATACTGGGCAATCCAGCGAACACCAGCGCAAGACCGCGCTGGTCGCTATCGGGCAATCCCGTAGCATCCTGATCTCCGAGCACTTGCTGATAGAGAACGGCAAGAGCCGCCAGCTCCTCGATAGACGCAGACTGCGCCTCGTCAATCGCAAACAGTATGCCCTTGCCTGGACCGAGCTTCTTGAGGCGCTCGTTGACCAGCCCTCGTAACGTCTCGCCCTTTGCTCGCGCCGCCTCGACCGACATCCGGCCAAACGACGGCCCGAACTCCATTGACGTCACAACGGGTTTATTCGAGCGAAGCGCGTCGGCTAAGCGGTCGCATAAGCCAAGCGAAGCGGAATCGGAGATAACCGCCCATCCGCGCTCGCTGGCTAGACGTTGCAGCTCCCGCAGGAGAACCGTTTTGCCGCAGCCGCGGTTTCCCGTAATGAGCATGAGCCTACCCGGCGCTCCGGCGCCGTTGTCGAGTCCTTCCTCAAAATCTTCGATGACCGACTCTCGACCGATGAGCATCGGAGGCCGCTTGCCTGCCGTTGGCTTAAAGGGATTTGGATTCATGTCGGCCTCCTCGGATCGGTAAACCCTGGTAATAGTTATACCAACTTATACCGAGTTATACCAATTAAATGCGGCAAAGAGTCTGACCCTCTATCACCTATGGCCGAAAAACTCGGCGTCTGCTGCTCGCCAGGAGCGGAAGGTGGCGGGATCGACCTTTACGTGCGCTGCGGCGGGGACGTCGTACCACTTGACGGTGTAGCCGGCGCCGTGAGAGCAAAAGACCGAGTCGGGCGTGCTGGGCAGATCGGCCTCGGGCTCATAGGCGGCCGTCTCGATTACGCGCTCGGCATCATGACAGGGCGCGTAACCGGCGAACTCCAGATACAGATGCCCGCGACCGCTCGTATAGGCGGCCACCTCCAACGCATAATCCTGCACCTCGGATGCCGGCACGCGACCCACAAGCTTCGCCCGGTCTCCCGCCATCGTCGGCGGCTCGTACTCGGCACCCATGCGCGTGGCATCCGAGAGCGCCCGGCCCACGCACTCCCCCGGCACCTCGAGCTCAAAGTGGTACCACGGCTCCAACAGCACCGCCGTGCCAGCCTCACGCGCCTGCATCAAACCCTGGCGAATCGCGCGGTACGTGGCCTGGCGAAAATCGCCGCCCTCGGTGTGCTTGGCATGCGCACGGCCGCCCGTGAGCGTAATGCGCACATCGGTGATGGGCGAGCCGGTCAGCACGCCCAGGTGATCGCGCTCCATGGCGTTGGTGAGTGCCAAACGCTGCCAGTTAAGATCGAGCTCATCGGTCGAGGTCACGGTGCCAAACTGCACGCCCGAACCCGCTGGCAACGGCTCCAGGCGCAGATGTACCTCGGCATAGTGGCGCAGTGGCTCAAAGTGGCCCACACCCTCGACCGGCTGCGAAATGGTCTCCTTATAGAGGATGCCGCCGGGCTCAAACTCGACCGCAAAGCCAAAACGATCGGCCAGCACGCGCTGCACGACCTCGAGCTGCACCGCTCCCATGAGCTGCAGATGTATTTGTTCAAGATGCGTGTTCCAGCTTACGCCGAGCATGGGGTCTTCGTCTGCCAGCTCAGTCAACGCTTTGAATACCACATGGACGTCGTGTTCGCCCGGCAGCACGGTATAGGTGAGAACCGGCGCAATGACAGGTGCATCGCCCGCGGGCTCCGCGCCCAGGGCATCACCCGGGCGAACGTGCGCGAGGCCCGTCACGGCGCAGATGCCGCCAGCGGCAACTTCCTGGGCAAGCTCGTATTTCTCGCCGTTATAGATGCGCACCTGGTCGATCTTCTGCTCCCATGGCTCGGCACCGGAACGTCCGCCAATCACCTGCTTGGCATGCAGCGTGCCGCCGGTCACTTTAACCCAAGCCAAGCGCTCGCCGCGATCCCCGCGGCTGACGCGATAGACGAGGGCGGCAAACTCCGGGAGCCACGCCTGTTCGCGCATCAGCGCGCATATACCATCCAACAGCTCGTCCACACCTTGGTCCTTGAGCGCCGAGCCGGCAAAGCAGGGAAAGAGCTTGCGCTCAGCAACCATGCGCGACAGCGTCGCGGAGGAAAGCTCACCCGCCTCAAGAAACTCCTCGAGCGCCGCCTCGTCTAACGCAGCAGCATCCTCCTGAACGGCCCCGCCCGCCAGCAGTTCGCTGGCATCCAGGCAGCCCTCGGAAAGACGCTGCCCGAGCTGTGCCAGCAAAGCATCGCGGCCAGGATTCTCCAAATCGATTTTGTTGATATAGATGAACGTCGGAATGTCATAGCGCGCAAGCAGGCGCCACAGGGTTTCGGTGTGCCCCTGCACGCCATCGTTGGCACCCACAACCAAAATCGCGTAGTCCAGCGCGCGCAATGTGCGCTCCGCCTCAGCAGAAAAATCGACATGCCCCGGTGCATCCACGAGCATGACGTGGGTATCGCCGTGGTCGAGTACGGCCTGCGACGAGAAAATCGTGATGCCGCGCTCGCGCTCAATCTCGTTCGTATCCAGATGCGAATCGCCATCGTCCACGCGGCCGCGCTTGCGAATGCGACCCGCATTGAACAGCATGGCCTCGGCCAACGTGGTCTTGCCGGCATCGACATGCGCCAAGATTCCAACGACCGCTTGCTTCGACATGGCTCTCCTCTTATTGCAAGCCCATCGCACGCGGCAACGGGCGTCCTCGTTCCACACTGGATGATACAATTTACTTGCCGGCGGGCGAAGCGGGCCCTATCCCCCGACCAAGCTCATCGCCCCGCGTTGCCGCGCGGCGATTTTCGTAGGTTCGCGCCTTGCGAAAGCCGGCTTGCAAAACAGCCAGCGAACGAAAATGGCCCCACCCGGGGCCATTTTCGTTCGTGCGAATTGTTGATACGCGTCCCCGCTCTTATGCCTCGCGCAGCCAGTCAAACGCAACACGCGGTGTGCCGTCCGACACATACACGATGCCGGCGCGCTCAAACCCCGCCTTGATGCTCGCCCCCTGCATGGGCAGGTTGTCCTGATGCGTGTCGATGCGCAGGTGATCGGCACGCTCCTTGGCAAAGGCAAACATCGCAGCCGCGATACCGTGCACGGTGCCATCGGACGCCACACGATGCAGCACGGCGTATGGAGTGTCGCTACGCCATTGCCCGTCCTCAATTACGTCATAGCACCCGTCCGGGCCCGGTAAAAAGGCAAACGTCGCCACCACGCGGCCGTCGACTTCGCACACATAGCTGCCACCGGCGGCGATATCGGCAGCCAGCTGCTCGGCAGAAGGCGTGCCCTCGGGCCATTGCGTGGCGTTGCCATGCGCGCGCATAAAGGCGCGGGCAGCGTCATAGATAGCCATGACGGCGGGAATGTCGGTATCGAGGGTTTTTCTGATCATCACGCGGCGACCTCACGTTTATTGGTATCACTTTGGTTGAGCAATGATACCAGCGTTTGGAGAGGGGCACGAAGCAGATGGGGAGCAAAAAGCGAGCCGCCTGGTCAAAGGCAAAAAGCGAGTTTTTGAGCGCTGCCACCGGCGGCGATATGAGCGACCTGTTTGCGCGCGAAGACGAGCGCCGCGACGCCCTGGACGCCGAGCGCGATGAGGCCTGGCGCTACAAGTCGTGCGAGCGCAAAAACCGTTACGACACGCGCGCTGAGGCCGAGGCTGTTATGGCCGACTGCGAAAACCGCGGGCGGCGTGGTTTGGCCTGCTACAAATGCGAATACTGCGGTGGATGGCACCTGACGTCGCACCCTTGGAAATAGGCACTGCATCGGCACAGCATTGACGGAGCGCCAGCCATCGCACGCAAGCTACGGGCGCGGCGGCACCAAAACATCGTAACGAACGGCCTTGCCCGCAAGTTGATAGCTCGGCTTAACGCCGGCAAGCAGCGGGCCCTTTACCGGCCGCTTGATAACGACCTTGCGCGGACGCGCCGCAAGCGCAGCTTCGGCCAGCGTCTCCTCATCGGCACACGGCTGTTCCAAATGGTGCAAGAGTTGGAACTTCTTTTTCACCGCCGCGCTCTTGGTGCGCTCGGGAAACATGGGGTCCAGATACACCACGTCGGGAGCGGCAAGCTCGCCCTGCCCGATCAGCTCAGCTGTATGGCGAAGGCCAGCAATGCTGTCCTCGCCCGCATGTAAGCGCATACGCGACACGGCAACCGCAAGCGCCGGATCATCTGCCGCGCGATCCAAGGCATCCTTGAGGAGCGCCGCGATCACGCAATCCTGTTCATACAGATCGACGGTAAAGCCCGCGGCCGCCAACAGCAGCGAATCCTCGCCAAAGCCTGCCGTGGCATCAATCGCCCATGGGCACTCAATGCCTTTTGCGCGCGCAGCCTTTACCAACAGCTCTTGCTGCAGACGGCCCTGTTTGAGCCGCGGAAGCATGCGAGTAAAATCGGCTCGCAGCTCCATCGAGCCGTCGGTGAGCGTGAGGCCCTCGGACTTCCCGGTCAGCTCAAGCCCCGCGGCCCGAGCAACAGAAAAGGGATCGACGACGCCCATGGACACTCCTTAACAAGCAAAACGAATACGCGGGGCGCCGTTTATGCCAGCACCCAACCGTCCGCTATTGTCCCACATGCGACATGGCCCACAGCATCCCAATGCAAAGCACCGCCATCAATCCCGTGCACACGGCAGCGATCACGGAATCGCCCATGCGCCTTCCCAGCGACCGCGGCTCTCGTACTTGCTCTGCTCCGTACATCATGACTCCTCCTTGAGACCAGCTCCTTGTTACGGCCTCATCATCGCAGCGCCGCACATGAGCTGCCATCGATTTGGCTTACGTCCAGCTTTCCTTTTTGAAAGGTTGGGTTGGGCCGCGCGGGCTCAAAGCGCTTTCAGGCGCATGCATCGCTGCGTTGAACTACAATGTGCTTCACCATATGTGCAGTACATTGGGTGCGCCAAGTTGGCGTACTCGTATCGAAAGGACCAGCCATGAGCTTCACTCGCAAGACTCTCAAAATCCTTGCTCTCATCTACTTTGTTTTGGGCATCGCCAGCCTCGTCACCGCCGGCGTCGGTATCGCCACGGGCGGTCTCGATTCCACGTACGGTTCGTACGCCACGCTCGCAGCGGTCGTGCTTATCGCCAAGGGTCTCGTCGACCTTGCCGCAGGCGTCGCCGGTATCAAGGGCGCCAACAAGCCTTCGCAGGTGGACGGCGCGTTTAAGCTCGGTATTGTTGCCGCGGTCGCCACGCTTGTCCAGGCGGTGCTCACGCTTCCCGCGCTCGGCGGCAGCGCCGTCAACATCGGCGCCTTTGTCATCGTGGTGTACGACCTGTTCTTTGTTCAGCAGGCACGCGCCGTTAAGGCCGAAAACAAGGACCGCCTGTAGCGCTCGCTACTCATAACCTCTGTAGCCAAGCAACTAAAAAGGGCCGATCGCGCATCTCCGCGGTCGGTCCTTTACGTTTGACCAGATAAAACCTACCAAAATAAACCTGTCCCTTTTTGGCAGGTTGTTAGCTGTGGCGGTACTCGGCGATAATGAAGTCGATATCGGTTTGGAGCGTGTCCAAGTTTGCCAGGCGCTCTTTGTCGGCAGGGCGCGTGCGGTAGTAGTACGGCGTCATCTGGAACACCGCCTCGATATCGGCCTGGGTCTGAAGCGTAATATTCGCAGACACCCGCTGCGTTCTGACCAACTCGAGCTCGGTGGTCTTCGGCAGCTTCTCATCGTTAAGGTACGGCGTGTCGTAGAGCGCTTCCTTAAGCCCAAAGAGATGGCGGGCACCTGGCACTACGGTGTAGAGCGAGCCCTCGGGCGCCAGCACGCGGGCAAACTCGCGCTCGTTAAAGGGAGCAAAGAGCTCAGTCACCATATCGAAGGCGCCATCGGCCACGGGAATGTCCTTCATATTGGCCACGAAATAGGTCGCATCGCCGCGCTTGGCGGCCAGGCGCACCATCTCTTTGCCCAGGTCGAACCCGTAAACATCCATGCCCGGCACCGCGCCCATGGCGCTGGTGTAGTAGCCCTCGCCGCAGCAAATATCGAGCAGCGTCATGGGACCGTTCGCAGACGCGGCACGCCCAGACACCTGCTTGCGCACGAGCTCGACCATCGCATCGCGCAACGGCGCATAGTAACCGCGATTCAGAAAGTCACGACGACTGCGTGCCTGCGACTTGGGATCGCCCATGGAGTCGCCGCTCTTGGACGAACGTAGTAGATATAGATAGCCCTCGCGAGCTCGGTCAAACCGGTGTCCGCCCGCACATGCAGCACCACGCTCGTCGTCCACCAACGGCTCATGGCAAACGGGACACAACAACATGGCAACTCCTTAGCGCGAACAACACAACGCCCACCATTGTCGCACGCCTTCCCCGCCTAGTCATTGGACGTTCTTGAATGACTAGTTAGAAGAGATAAGGAGTGTCCCCAGCTGCCGACAGAAAAGGAACGTCCCTAAGTGCCGACTGGTTGCATTAGGAGTATCATCATCTGCGCAAATAAGCACGAAAGAGCATATTAGAGATTGAGAGCGTATGGCTGATACCGTATCTAAGCACATTGACATGACCACCGGCTCGCTGTGGCGCAATATTCCCCTGTTCGCCTTCCCCGTGGCCGCCACGAGCATCTTGGAGCAGCTGTCGAACCTCATCGCCACCGTCATCATCGGTAACTTTTCGGGCGACCAGGGAACCCTCGCCATGGCGGCGGTCGGCTCCAATGTTCCGCTTACCAGTCTTATGCTCAACCTGTTTATTGGCATGTCGCTTGGCTCCAACGTGGTCATCGCCAACGCTATCGGCCGCAACGATCAGAACATGGTCAAACGCGCCGTCCATACCTCGATTTTAATGGCGCTTGTGGGCTTTGTCGTCATCGCACTGGGCGAGATCTTTGCCGAGCCCATGCTCGCCGCGCTCAACGTTCCCGCCGAGACCATGCCGCTCGCCTCACTCTATCTGCGCGTCTTTTTGCTCAGCATGCCCTCAATCTTGCTTTACAACTTTGAAGCCGCAATCTTCCGCTCCGTCGGCATCACCCGCATGCCGCTACAGGCGCTTGCCGTGTCCACCGTCCTCAACATTGGCCTGGACCTCATCTTTGTCCCCGTACTCCACTGGGGCGTCGCGGGCGTCGCTATCGCCACCGCCATCGCTTACACCGTCAGCGCCGCTACGCTCTTTATCCGCCTACTCAAGACCGACTCCGTCGTCCGCGTCACCCCGCGCGACCTGGCTATCGACCCCGTCGCCCTCAAGCGCATCGTCAAGATCGGCCTGCCCGCCGGCATCCAAAGCGCCGTCTTTGCCGTCGCCAACATCATCATCCAGTCTGCCATCAACAGCCTGGGCACCGAGGTCATGGCGGCCTCGAGCGCCGCTATGAGCCTGGAGTACGTGTGCTACAACCTGCTCAACAGCTTTAGCCAGGCTTGCACCACCTTTGTGGGACAAAACCACGGTGCCCGCCAGATCGATCGCTGCACCAAAACGCTCAAGGTCTGCCTGGTCGAAGGCGGTATCGTCGCGCTCACCACAATTATCGTTATTGTCGGCCTGGGGCGTGAGATCTTGTCGCTGTTCAACAGCGATCCCAACATCGTCTCGATCGGCTATATCCGCGTGTGCTCGATCTTCCCGGCGTACGCCTTTAGCATGTTCTACGAAAACATGTCAGGCTACCTGCGCGGCTTTGGTATCTCGCTCACACCCGCCCTCATCACCATGATCTGCGTCTGCGGCATCCGCTTCTATTGGGTGTTCTGCGTGTTCCCGCACTTCCGCACCTTTGCGAACATCATGATGGTCTACCCCATCAGCCTGGGCACCACGGCGTTCTTTATGGTCGTGGCGGTGCTACTCTGCCACCCGGCACGCACCTATCGCGCCACCCAAGCCAAAGCGACAGCCCGCTAAACACCGCACCCAACGCTACGCCAGTCATTAATTGACAATATGCGAGCTCATATAGTCGATAAAGCGCCTCGTGGCGATAGGCATGGTGTCCCAGCTGCGCCAGGCCGCCACCACGTCGCGCGAGGGGGCATGCACGATGGGCCACACACGAATATCGGCTCGCATGCCCTCCACAGTACGACGGTAGAGCATGCTCACGCCTAGGCCCTCCTCCACCATCGCCATGATGGTGTAGTCGTCGGTCACCTCGCTCGTCACGTGCGGCGACAGCCCATGCGCCGCAAATGCATCGAGCACCAGGCTCTGTTCGCCCTCATCCAGCAGTACAAACGGCTCGGACGCCAGGTCGGCGAGTGTCACCTTTTCCTTTGCCGTCAGCGGATGCGCGGCCGGCAACAATGCCACCAACTCGTCGTGATAGACCACGCGCTTCTCGAGCCCAGCGGTAAATCCGCGTGCCGTAAAGCAAAAATCAACCACGCCATCGTGCACCCACTGGGCGTTGCGCGTGTAATCGCCCTGCTTGAGGGTAAAGCGTACGCCCGGGTGCAGGGCTCCAAAATCGCGGATCACGCGCGGCAATACGGTTCGACTCACGTTGGTAAACGTCGCGATGCGAATAACAGTCGACGAAAGTCCCAGCAGCTCCTGGCGCTTGCCCTCGAGCTCGGCCTCGGCGGTCACAATCTGGCGCAGGTACGGCAGATATTGTTTACCGTCGCGCGTAAGCGAAACACCCTGCTTACCGCGCTCGATAAGCGTGGTGCCCAGCTCGCGCTCGAGCGCCTTGACGGCCTGGCTCACCGCGCTTTGCGTATAGCCCAGCTCGTCCGCTGCGCCCTTAAGACTGCCGCGATCGACCACCATACAAACAATCTGATACCGCGATGCCATCGTGCCTCCACATCACTGCAGCCGTAAAACGTTTTGCCAGGGCTTTTTCTGCCTACATTAGTATTTCTTAATCATACTGAAGATACATTCGCTTTACTACATCCACATCTGGGAGCAGAATCCTTTTTGCGAAACCGTTCTGTAACAAAAGGAGTCCCATGGATCGCAAAAAAGCAATCGCGCTCTCATTTTCCGTTCCCGTCGCATGGGGCTTTTCGTATCCCCTCATGAAGATCGGCATGGACAGCATGAACGCCACGAGCGTCGTCGCGCTACGTTGCATCATCGCCTTTGTGGTCTGCCTGCTGCTCTTCCACAAGCGCGCTTTCCGCATCAACCGCGACCTTATGGTCCGTGCCGCCATCATCGGCGCCATTATGGCAACCGAGCTCACCTGCATGTGCCTGGGCTCCAGCCTCACCTCTGCCTCCACTGCCGGCTTTTTGCAGAGCCTGACGGTCGTGATCGTACCGTTTGCCAACGCCGCCCTGCTGCGTCGCGCCCCCGAGCGCAAAGTGCTCGTCGGCACCGCCATCGTCACCTGCGGCATGCTGCTGCTCTCGGGCGCCGACTTTACCAGCCTGAACCCGGGCGCGATCATCATGCTGCTCTCCGCCTTTGTCTACGCCGGACACATCATTGTGGCGAAGCGCTTTGTCGAAGATGTCGACCCGCTGGCTCTGGGCGTTTGGCAGCTGGGCTTTGGCGGCTTGTTCTCGGGCATCGCCGCATTCACCTTTGGCGGCTTCACGCTTCCCGGCACGCCGGGCGAGGTCGTAGTCGTCGTCGCGCTCGCACTCATCTGCTCTGCCTACGGCTTTATCACCCAGACGCTCGTGCAGCCCCACGTGCCTGCCGAGACCACCGGCTTTGCCTTCTCGCTCGAGCCGGTCTGCTCCGCCGTCTTTTCGTTCTTCCTAGTCGGTGAGGTCCTGAGCCCCATCGCCTTCCTGGGTGCAGCTCTCATCCTCACCGGCGTCATGGCGGCAACCGTCGAGCTTCCGCGCCTCCGCGCACATGGACAGGCTCGCATGGCAGGAGCGCCCGAGCACGTCTCGTAGACCCCACTCTTCATACAGCCGCGGCATAAAGGCAACCGGTGCGCCTTTACAATAGATGCCAACAGAGCATCTGACGTAAAGGAGCCCCATGGACACCGCAACTCGCGACCGCAACATAGCAACTTGGTTGGGCGATGCGCCGCAGCCGGTACGTGACACTACGAACCAGCTGCTCGAGCGCATCGCCCTTTTGCGTGCCGAGCAGACCATCTACCCGGCACAAGACGACATCCTCAATGCCCTCGCCTACACGCCGGCCGACCAGGTCAAGGTTGTCATCTTGGGTCAGGACCCCTATCACGGACCCAACCAGGCTATGGGGCTGTCGTTCTCGGTCCCCGCGACGCAAACCAAGTTGCCGCCGAGCCTGCGCAACATCTA
>CAUASQ010000043.1 GCA_958431945.1 uncultured Collinsella sp.
GGTATACGGGTGCATCATCGACGTCTTCAATACAGAAGATATCAGTGCGGAGTGTTCTGAAAACCAAGCCCGGCCCCCGCCTGCGGTGACGCTGCTGCAAGCGGTCTGCGATGGGGTCGTTGTTGGTTGGGGCCGCTGGGCTGATGCAGGGGCGCGTGGTTGTTGCGGGCCCTGGTCCCGGCGGCGGCCTCGGCGCTTTGCGCCTGCCGCCTTTGGGAACTGTGGGGCGTGGCCGGCAGCTGCGGCGCTGCGCGCCTGCTGCCTTGGGTGACTTTGGGGTCGATTGGGGTTGTCTGCACAATTCGCGGTATTATGTTGCGGAGTTTTGAAAGGAGCCGCTGGTGGTCACGACGACGTTTGCTTCGCCTTTGGGCGAAATCTTGCTTGCCGCTGATGGCCGCGGTCTGACGGGGCTTTGGTTTGAGGGACAGGAGCATTTTGGCTCCACGCTTCTCAAAGAAGATCCTGAACATGTTGAAGGCGCCGATGCAGTTTCTGGTGCTGGCGGCATGTCGTCGGTGAGTCCTGCAAATGGTGCGGCGTCTTCGGTGCTTGAGCGTTCCTGGGCTTGGCTGAATGCTTATTTTGCAGGGCAGGAACCTCGGTTTACGCCGCCGTTACATTTGATTGGCACGGCGTTTCAGCGTGAAGTTTGGTACGAGCTGCTTTCTATTCCGCGTGGCGAGGTCGCCACGTATGGCGAGATTGCCCAGCGTGTTGCTGCTCGACATCGTGTGCCGGGAAACGAGGATCCCGTTGTGTCTCCTCGTGCGGTGGGGGCTGCGGTCGCGCGTAATCCCATTTCGATTATTGTGCCGTGCCATCGCGTGGTTGCCGCCGACGGGTCGCTCAACGGATATGCCGGCGGCCTCGACCGCAAGGAGTGGCTGCTTCGGCTTGAGGGCGCGTACGAGGAGTAACACTCGAGCGCTTTGCATAGCCAAGATGCCGTGAAAGAACGGGACATGCTTTCCGAATGGAGGCTCAGACGGAAACTACGTCCCGGAATTCTGTTTTAAAGCGGGATGCGCTTTCCGAATGGCGTTCCAAGCGGAAACCGTGTCCCGGAATACAGCCTCAGAGTGGGACGCCGTTTCCGGCTGAGACCACCTGCCTGGACATCGATCTACGCCCGCTCCTGCAGGGCGTAGATGGACTTATCCATGTTGAACAGGTAAGCCACAACGCAGACGATGAAGAACGCCGGCAGATTACCGAAACCGAAGACCTCGCAACCGATAAGGATGGTCGCGAGCAGCGTATTGGTGGCGCTGCCAAAGACGGCTGCGTAGCCCAGCGCGGCGCAAAGCGCGATGGACATGCCGAGTTGAGCCTCGTTATGGCGACATCTGGGTAACAGAAAGGCCCGCGTTCCTCAGAGGCAAGATAGGCAATTCTGCTTCTGAGGTAGATCTCAATTCTGCCGACCGCATCAAACATTAACTGCCGGAGGGCTCGGTCAAATTCATGCGTGTAGATGATGGTTTTGAATGTTGTGTCTTCGCGAAAGATGGTAATCCCGGACTTGCATTTGGTTTTGTAGGGAAACCAGTAGGCCGACAGTCTGTAGTGGCCGACTTCGACCAAAGCTCGCTCGAGTTCGCTTTGATCAGAGCACTTAAGACCCCTGTATTCTGTCAATAGTGCTATTTGTTCGTTGATGGATATCCGCGACTTCCGGTATTTCATTTAAGCCTCTTGATGGAAAAAGAGCTGGAGTTGCGCATCGTTGAGAGGCTTTCCAGCTTTAGCAAAACAAACTTATAAGATGCGACGGGCCGCGTCAAGATAATTACCGGACGGCCTAGGAGGCGGCTGGTTGACTGGCCTAAAACCTGATGCGCGGAGCGGCGCTCCACGCTATTCAGCGCGCTTGATAGGATGACGAACCACAGTCTTAAGTTTCTCCGGCGCACACTTGCGTGGATCGGAGAGATAGATTTCGTGATGTGAACGGGTGTCTGAGAAGTCGGGGACATAGCCCTGCTCGGTCGTGTATTCATGCATGGCGTTTACGGTCGCCGGTTCGTTGTCGTAGGGCCCGGTGTGCATGCATTGAACGCAGAGACCCTCGTCAACTTTAAGCAGCTCGACGGCGGAAAAGTCCAGTTTCTTTTTGGTTGTGGCTTCCGCGACCGCCCAGTCAAAGTCATCTCGGGTGACGAAATCGGGCAGGCGGATGCACGAGATAAAGTTGAAATCGTCCTTGCGTACATAATCGATGTCGCCGCTCGGGGAGTCTTGCCACCAGAAACCCTCGAGCGGCGGTACCACAAAGTCGAAATAGCCCTCGATACTCCTTGAGCCTTTCTTCGACATCTTGATGGTATAGGCGATGCCGTAAAGCAGCGGCAGGGCGTTTTGATACTCGCCACCTTCGGTATTTGGGTCGCCCTTTCCGCGAACGGCAACGTAGCTCATAGGCGGGACAGTTACGATACTCGGCTTGCTTGCAGGTTTGTAGAGCTCCTTGCATTCCTTCTTAAAGTCGAACGCCATGTTGGCCGCCTTTCTGCGTATTGGCCTGCTTAGATAGCCGAATCATATCATAGAAACGAACAGCTGTTCGAATGATTTGGCTGACAGATTGAGATGCGTGCGTTGTGTTTGGCGGTCGGCCTGACCCCATCGATGATTTCTCTGCCTCCCCGGCGCCTCATCTATAGCTGCCGTTTCCCCATATAGAACCTGCCAAAATAAACCCGTCCCTTTTTAGTCGGTGCGAAATGGGTAATACTAAAGAGTTATCCGACCAGATGGGAACCGATCGATGGCTTATATCGAATTCAAAGACGTCATCAAGGCATACGGCGAGGGCGACGCCCGCATTCACGCACTCGACGGCGCGAGCTTTACGGTCGAGCGCGGCGAGCTCGCCATCATTTTGGGTGCTTCGGGTGCCGGCAAGACCACGGCGCTCAACATTCTGGGCGGCATGGATACGGCGACTTCCGGCACCGTGACGGTGGACGGGCGCGATGTGAGCTCCGCTAACGAGGCGCAGCTCGTGGAATACCGCCGCGCCGACGTCGGCTTTGTCTTCCAGTTCTACAATCTGGTCCCCAACCTGACGGCGCTCGAAAATGTTGAGCTTGCGGCGCAAATCTGCCCTGATTCGCTCGATGCCGAGCAAACGCTTTGCCAGGTTGGCTTGGGTGAGCGCCTCGCCAACTTCCCCGCGCAGCTTTCGGGCGGCGAGCAGCAGCGCGTGTCCATTGCCCGCGCACTGGCAAAGAACCCCAAGCTGCTTTTGTGCGACGAGCCCACGGGCGCACTTGACTATAAAACCGGCAAGCAGATCTTGCAGCTGCTGCAGGACACTTGCCGCAAGCAGGGCATTACGGTCATCATCATCACCCACAACTCCGCGCTGGCGCCCATGGCCGATCGCTTGATCCGCTTTAAGAACGGTCGCGTGGAGAGCGAGACGGTCCAGCAAAATCCCGTGCCTATCGAGACGATCGAGTGGTAGCGCCCATGGACCAAGACCGCCAAAACAGCCTACGCCGCGACGCGCAGAACACGGAGCGCGAGCAGGATTTTACGACCTACCGCACTGCCCAAAGCTCAAACGATATGGTGCCGACGGTTTTTCGCCGTGGCATCTACCGCACAATCCGAGGCAGTCTTAAGCGCTTTTTGTCAATCGTGGTCATCACCGCGCTTGGCGTGAGCGTGATGTGCGGCCTTAAGGCGGGTTGCGAGGACCTGTGTGATTCGGTTGATGCCTACTTCGACCAGCAAAATGTCTATGACATTAACGTGCAGTCGACCTATGGCCTGACTGACGATGATCTCGACGCCATACAAGAGGTCGATGGCGTCGAAACGGCCGAGGGCATCTACACCGAGACCGCCTACACCGCCGTGGGCACAACGCGCGAGCGCGTGGTCGTGCAGAGTCTCTCCAAGGAGAACATCGATCAGCCGGTGCTCGTGAACGGCGATTTGCCCGAGAGCGCCGATGAAGTCGCGGTGACTTCGAAGTTCCTGAAGGCATCGGGCAAGAAAATCGGCGATACGGTGAGTTTTGCCGCCAATGACGCGAGCTCGTCCAATCAAAGCGCCAAGGACCAGTTTGCCGCGGGCGATTACACCATTACGGCTGAGGTCCTCGACCCCACTGATGTGAGCTCCGACTCGACAGTCAACGCCTTTCGCGCTGCTTCGGCGGCGGACTATAAGTTCTATGTGAGCGAGGACGCCGCGACATCTTCTTCCTACTCCGCGGTCCACGTGATCGTCGAGGGAGCCAAGAGCCTCAACTCCTATTCGGATGCCTACGCGGCAAAGATCAACAAGGTCAAGGGCAATATAGAGAAGATCCGCGAGGAGCGTGAGAAGGCGCGCGCCCAGGAGCTGACGGTCGACACGCCGGCGAGCTTGGACGCGGCTGAGCGTCAGGCGAATATGCTCTTTGGGATTGAGCAGGACAACATCAATCGCATGGCCGGGGGCAGCGACGAGCGTGCGCAGGCGCAAGCCGACCTGGATCAGCGTCGCGCCGCCGCCGATCAACAGTTTGCCGATGCCCGCGCCGAGCTTTCCGATCTGGGCGAATGCACCTGGTACATCCAGGACCGCGGCAATATCGCAAGCTATTCGAGCGTGGAGAGCGATAGCTCGTCAATTGAAGCCATCGCCACGGTGTTCCCGTTCATCTTCTTTATCGTCGCCGTGCTCATCAGCCTTACCACCGCCACACGCATGGTCGAGGAGGAGCGCACACTCATCGGCCTGTATAAGGCGCTCGGTTATTCGCGCGGGCGCATCCTGTCCAAATACGTGGACTACGCGCTGTGGGCTTGTCTGATCGGCGGCGTGCTCGGTAACATCATCGGATTTGTGGGCCTGCCGCTGTTCCTGTTTACGGTGTTCGACGACATGTACTCGCTGCCCCAGATGCTACTTTCGTACGACATCGTGTCCTCGATCGTTTCGGTGGCGCTGTTTGCCGTGGGCGTGGTGGGCGCCACGATTATCGCCTGCCGCCACGAGATGGCCGAGACCCCGGCCTCGCTTATGCGTCCCAAGGCCCCGCGCGCTGGCTCGCGCATCTTGCTCGAGCGCATCGGCTTTATCTGGCGCCGCATGGGCTTCTTAAACAAGGTGGCGGCGCGTAACCTGTTCCGCTACAAAAAGCGCGCCTTTATGACCATCTTCGGTATCGCCGGTTGTACGGCGCTCGTGATCTGCGGAATGGGCATTCGTGATACGTCGGTGGCGCTTTCGCCCAAGCAGTACGGGCATATCACGCGCTATGACCTGCTGGCGGTTGCCAATCCCGACGATTTTTCGCAGACGTGCGCGGCGCTCGACGAGCGAAGCGCGGCCAATGATTCCAACGTGACGGTGACCTCGACCCTGCCGATTATGACCGACAACGTCACCTTTACGTTTGGCGGCAAGAGCGAGACCGTGCAGCTCATCGTGATTCCCGATGACCGCGCGGGTGACTTGGGCGATTACGTGCGCCTGGAGGATGAGTCCAAAGAACCTCTGTCTTTGCGTGACGGAGACGTGTATCTGAGCAAAAGTTCACAGCTGGTGTTGGGGATTCAGCCGGGCGATACGGCTCACGTCCAGGATTCGTCGCTCAACGTCGCCAAGGTCAAGGTTAGCGACATTTCGCTCAACTATCTGGGCAACACGCTTTACATGACGCAGAGTACCTATGAGCAAGTTTTTGGTCGCAGTGCTCGACTCAACGGCGTCTTTGTGCTGCTTAAGGGTTCGTCGGCCGACCAGATTGCGTTTAGCAAGAAGCTTAAGAGCGACGGTTGGCTCACCATCTCGAGCACGGCCGAACATTGGCAGAACTACGAGGCGAACTTTGCGATTATCAATTCCGTGGTGGTGCTCGTGACCTTTATGGCGGCGTGCCTGTCGTTTGTGGTGGTGTTTACGCTGTCCAACACCAACATTTCGGAGCGCGAGCGCGAACTGGCAACCATTAAGGTGCTGGGCTTCCGTCGCGGCGAGGTGCACCACTACGTCAACAAGGAGACGTTGATCCTCACGGCGATTGGCGCCGCGCTGGGTGTTCCGCTGGGCGGTGCACTGGCCGAGAGTTTTACGTACATTTTGCAGATGCCGTCGCTGTACTTTGACGTCGAAGTCGAGCCGCTGAGCTACGTGCTTGCCGTGGTGCTTTCCTTCGGCTTTACGTTTATCGTTAACCTCGCTACCAATCGTACCCTCAACAAGATCGACATGGTCGGCGCCCTCAAGAGCGCCGAGTAACCTGTCCTGGGATTCAAGTTCTAGCGAGCTGCCGACGCGCCCGCAGCAGCATTTTTGCATAAACCGCCCCGCCAAATGCATACTTTGACGGGGCGGTTGCTTTTTGCCCACAGGTACCCCAGGGGGCGCCGTGCAAATTCCGGAGTATTCAGCGTCCCGGGGTCCGCGGGCGCGGGGGCGGGGGTGCAAAACTGCGCTGAAAGCCCCGATTCTGAGTCCCAACGCCTCTAGAGCCGCTCGTTTTTTTACAGGATGCGGCTCATGGTGCCTGCCTTTCGCCCAAAATCCAGTATGCAGGCACCCTCGGCTGCTGAATACTCCCAAAAATGCACGCCGCATCCTACCCCAGGCACCCGCAGCAAGAAGACGAATAGTCTCGGCCTCCCCAGTCACCGTAGGAGGCCCCAGGGCTTACCTCCCAAATCTTTCCGCAGGACGGAAGGATCCCGCCGCGCGAAGCGCACGGCGGGATCCTGACATGTCCGAGGACGATTTGGGAGGTAAGCCCTGGGGTCTCCGATGAGAGCAGTTTCGGCCGAGGCTATTCGTCGCCGAAGCTGATGCCCAGCGCCTTGGCCTCGCGCACCAGATCACTCTGGGGGTCGACATACTTGAGCTTGCCGGCGACTTCCTCGAGCGGCATGTGGCACATCTTGCCGTCACGCAGGGCGATCATGTAGCCAAACTCGCCGCGTAGACAGCCCAGTGCCGCCTCGACGCCGCACTGGGTCGCAAAGATGCGGTCCTGGGCGTCGGGCTGGCCGCCGCGCTGCGTGTGGCCGGGGATGGCGACGCGGGTCTCGCGACCGGTCTTGGCCTCGATCTCCTTGGCGATGTCGTAGACGATCGACGGGCTCGTGCGCTCGGCGAGTTTCTTCTTGTACTCCTTCTTGGACAGCGCCGCGTCCTCCTTGGAAATAGCGCCCTCGGCGACGGCCACGATGGTAAAGCGGCTGCCGGTTTCCATGCGATGCTCGATGGTCTTGATGACCTGGTCCATGTCGTAGGGGATCTCGGGAATCAGGATGACGTCCGCGCCGCCCGCAACGCCGGCGTACAGCGGGATCCAGCCAACCTTGTGCCCCATGATCTCGATAACGAACACGCGGCCGTGGCTCGAGGCGGTGGTGTGGATGTCGTCGATGCACTTGGTGGCGACGTCGATGGCGCTCGTAAAGCCAAACGTCATCTCGGTGCCCCAGGTGTCGTTATCGATGGTCTTGGGCAGAGCGATAACGTTGAGGCCCTCTTCGCGCAGGCGGTTGGCGGTCTTGGTGGAGCCGTTGCCGCCCAGCATAAACAGGCAGTCGAGCTGCAGCTTGTGATAGGTGTGGACCATTGCCGGCACCTTCTCGACGCCGTCGGCCTCGGGAGTGTCCAGACGCTTGAACGGCGTGCGGCTCGTGCCCAGAATAGTGCCGCCGCGGGTGAGGATACCGCTAAAATCGGCGGGCGTCATGACACGGAACCTGCTGTAGATAAGGCCCTGATATCCGTCCTCAAAGCCATAAATCTCGATAGGCTCTTTGCTATTGGTCATAAGCGTTTTGACAATGCCGCGCATGGTGGCGTTGAGCGCCTGGCAGTCGCCGCCACTAGTAAGAAGACCGATCCTAAGCATGGTGAATCCTTCCGGGCAAGTTATAACATGCGTATAAGTTTACCCCCGCACACTGTTGATGCGGGGGTAAAACGTGTTAGCTCAAGCGTATGGAAATGTAAGCAACGTCAGGCGAGCGTAAGGACGACGGTGCCAGCTCCTTACAGTGCGAAGGCGTCGACGTCGCCCCAGTGGCGGCGCAGCGTAATAGCGGCAGCGGGTTCGGTATTGTCGAAGACGACCGACCATTGCGTGTTGCTGGTGATGTCTTCCGGATTGGGCTCTTGCGCCGCAGCGCGTAGGGCCTTCCAAGCGACTGCCTCGTCCTGGGCACCGACATGGGCGTCAAGGACATCGGCGATTGCGACGGCGCGTTCTTTACCATGGCCCAGCTCGCCATTCTTTTGGTTGGGCAGCACTTCGTCACCATAGCAGGCATAGAAGTTCGTAACCTGGCGTACAGGAGTCACTTTGCATGCACGGTCGGGGTCGCGCGGATCCCACTCCACCACCCGCGCGTCACCGGCGGCGTCGTTGATAAAGAAGTGGTAATCGCGTCCTGCCATGGCGTGCATGTCGTAGGCGGAAAGCAGGTCGACAGCTTCTTGCGTGGTGGCGGCACGGTCGAGCACCAGGCGGATGGCGAGCGAGGTATTGATGACGGGGCGCTGCGTGTCCTGGTCACAGGGTTTGGAATCCAGGGTGAGTACGGCAATGGACACGCCGCGTTCGTTAACACCGTCGAGCTGGGCAAACGGGCCCATGAGTGCGGCGGCGCGTCCGGCGACGGAGTCAAGCGGAGTGTTATCGCCCAGGTTGTTAAGGGCGGTAAACCCGATGGAGGCATAGCCGCCGCGTGGGTGATTGCGCACCAGCAGCGCCGAGGTGTCGTCCTTGAAGTCGTAATTGCGACCGGTGCGCACGCGGCCTTCGGCATCTACGGCGACAAAAGCGCTGCAGGCAAACTGGGGCGCCTGGACATGTGCTGGCACGCCGGGCAACACCTGTGCCACCACAGCATCGATGTAGGCCTGGTCGTCGCGCACATCGGCGGCGATGATGCAGTCGAGGTCGTAGTCGTAGGCGATGTCGATCGCGTACAGGTCATAGCCATCCGCGTAGCCGGTCAAGCGTTTGAGCGACGCGGCGGACTTGATTTGCTTGTGATAAACGATACCGGTGGCAGCGGCAAGGCCGACGGCGACTCCCGCGACACCGCAGGCGATGGCAATGTTACGTGGCTTCATGACGGCTCCTCTCGTCCTGTTAGCGCAATTGTCGCAAAAGGAACGCGGGCATGATGGCTCAAGTTGGTGAGCGGCGCGGAATTAAGCACGGAATGAAGAGTGCGGCGCTGGCGTGGCGGGGTATGCTGGAGGGGACCATCAACCCAGCGAAAGGGGAGAGCATGACGGATCAGGAAACGCCCGAGCGCGCGCATGTGACGGCCGACGATATCGAGGCCGCCAACGACCTTATCGACTTTATCGAGGCATGCCCCAGCATGTTCCATACGGCGGCGACCATTATGGCCGAGCTCGACGAGGCGGGCTTTACCTACCTGCCCGAGAATGCGGCGTGGGACATCGAGCCGGGCGGGCGTTATTACACGCAGCGCAACACCTCGAGCGTTGTTGCCTTTAAGGTGGGCGAGGACCTGGCCGCGACGTGGGGCGAGGACGGCGTTGCCGGTGACTATCATTTTCAGCTCACGGCGTCGCACAGCGATTCGCCGACGTTTAAGGTCAAGGCCGTGCCCGAGCTCGACGGCGCGGGCGAAACGCTGCGCCTGAACACCGAGGCCTACGGCGGTATGATCGACTACACCTGGTTCGATCGTCCGCTGGCGCTCGCGGGCCGCGTGCTGGTGCGCGAGGGCGACCGTATCGAGAGTCGTCTGCTTGCCACCGAGCGCGAGGTCGCTATCATTCCGAGCCTTGCCATCCATATGAATCGTGGCGTTAACGAGGGCTTTGCGCCCAATCGCGCCGTCGACCTGTGCCCGCTCATCAGCGCCGGCGAGCTGAAGCAGGGCGACTTTGACGCTCTGATCGCCGAAGAGCTGGATGTTGAGCCCGAGCAGATCCTGGGCCGTGATCTGTTCCTGGTCAATCGTCAGGATGCGCGCATTTGGGGCTGGGCCGACGAGTTCATCTCGACGCCCAAGCTCGATGACCTGGCCTGCGCCTACACCTCGCTGCAGGCATTTTTGGGTGCCGAGAACGCGCACGACGTTTCGGTCTTCTGCTGCTTTGATAACGAGGAGGTTGGCTCCGAGACCAAACAGGGTGCCATGTCGACGTTCTTGGCCGATGCACTGCGACGCATTAACGGCTCGCTGGGCTTTGACGACGAGTCATATCATCGCGCCCTTGCCGCATCGATGCTCGTGAGCTGCGACAACGCGCATGCCGTGCACCCCAACCACGCCGAGAAGTGCGATGCCCGCAACCAGGTGGTGCTCAACGGCGGCATCGTCATCAAGGAAGCCGCCAACCAGCATTACTGCACCGATGCCTTTAGCCGCGCGGTGTTCCAGGCTATTTGCGATGACGCCGACGTGCCCACGCAGGCCTTCGCCAACAAGAGCGATATGGCGGGTGGCTCCACGCTCGGCAACCTGTCGAACATGCAGGCGAGCATGCATGCCGTGGACGTGGGCCTGCCGCAGCTGGCCATGCACTCAAGCTACGAGACCGGCGGCGTACGCGACGTGATGTACGCCATTCGCGCCCTTACGGCCTTCTACGAGCGCAACCTAACCATCAACGGCGCCGAAAGCGTGGAGCTCTAAAACCTACCAAAAAGGGACAGGTTCATTTTGGCAGGTTTTATCTGGACGAATGCAAAGGGTGAAACCGAACTAGATCGGTGATACGTAGCCGCCGAGGTGCAGTGTGCCTCGGCGGCTTTTTGTGTACAGAGTACGGCTAATGCTTATAAATGCTATACATGCTTTACGTATCTACCATAGAGTTTTATGATGATTATAAAGTATTAAGGAGAGGTCATGACCACAACAGCCGCTCAGATCAACGTACGTCTCGATGCCGATCTTAAAAGGAGTGGGGACGCCGCTCTCTCCAGGGCCGGTATGACGCCGAGCCAGGCGGTGCGAGCGCTCTGGCGGCTTGCGGCGTCGCTGGCTGATCGGCCCGGCGCGCTCCAGGACATCCTTTCGCCCGGTCGTGCCCGGGCGGAACAGCGCGAGCGCGAAAAGGCCGCTAAACGTAAGCTCGAGCTCATGGATCAGGGGTCGAAGCTGTTCGCTGCCGCTTGCCGTGAGTCGGGAATCGATATGGTCAAGGCTCAGCCCTCGGGCGATGAAGAACTCAAACGGAACGCCTACGCGGATCGCTACGGCGAGGAGATGAGCTGGCTCTATGAGTGAGACTCCAAGGCGCATCTTGGTTGACACCAACGTGTGGCTCGATTACTTCATTCCCTCACGACGTGGTCGTTCGGTGGCGATTGAGTTTTTACGCGATGCATGCACGGCGCAGGTGGATTTGCTGTATGCGGCGACATCGTCCAAAGATCTGTTCTATTTGATTTCGAGCGAACATAAGGCGTGGTATCGGCGCGAGCATGGCTCGCTATCCCAAGATGCCGCCGTGGCGGCGACATCACTTGCATGGGATTGCCTCGACGTGTTGTCGCAACTTGCCACGCCGGTACCCTGCGACCTGAGTGACATATGGATGGCGAGCAAGCAGCGTAAGCTCCATAGCGATTACGAAGACGATTTAATCATTGCGGCAGCAATGCGCGCAAAGGCAGACCTTCTGGTCACCAACGATGCCAAACTCTGTTCACACGCACCAGTCGCCGCAATGAGCGTAGAAGACGCAAAGAATTACTTAGCAACGCTCTAACAATTTGAAGACCCCACAGGACGAACAAAAGTCAGCGAATGTCCCCAGGCAGGGCCGCGCCAGCCAGTCCCTTTAGGTTGAACAAAAGTCAGCGAGAGCCCGTCTGGGCGAGCAAGGTGCCTTGAAAGAGGAGGGCATAGGCCTTCTGGCCATGCCCGACGATTGAAAGGCAGATTGCCGTCCAGACGGGCTCGCAGCGTCGAGGGGTTCCGGCGTTTGGTAAAACGCCGGAACAATCTAGTGCTCGATCCAGCAGCGAAGCGTCTCGCCGGCCTGCAGGTGACGCAGATTCTCTGCGGCAATGTTGACCACATTGTTGAGCGTGGCGGCCAGGTGGAACCAGCCCGAGACGTGCGGCGTGATGAGCATGTTGGGCGCATCCCACAGGGGGCTTGTCGCAGGCAGCGGCTCGGGGTCGGTG
>CAUASQ010000044.1 GCA_958431945.1 uncultured Collinsella sp.
CCAAGGGTCTCGACGAGGCCGGTCTGGCCCACGGCGAGGTCCGCGTGATCTCGAGTCCGCGTCGCCTGGCTGCACTCGTTGCCGACGTCGCCACCGCGACCGATGAGGTTCACGAGGTCAAGCGTGGCCCCGCGGCCAACATTGCCTTCGACGCTGACGGTAACGCCACCAAGGCCGCCCAGGGCTTTGCCCGCAAGTGCGGTGTGGCTGCCGAGGACCTGGTCCGTCGCGAGGATACTGACGGTCGCGAGTATGTGTTCGCCGAGAAGAACATTCCCTCCGCACCGGCTACGCCGATTCTGACCGCTCTGTGCGAGAAGACCATCGCCGGCCTGCAGTGGCCCAACTACCGCAGCCAGCGCTGGGGTCACGAGCATGCGACTTTTGTTCGTCCGGTCCGCTGGATCTGCTGCCTTTTGGGCGAGGATGTTGTGCCCGTGTCGTTTGCCGACGTGACGAGCGGCAACACCACGCGCGGTCATCGTGTACTTGGCCCTGGCGACCATGTGGTTGCCAGCCCCGCCGTCTACGAGCAGGTGCTCGAGGACGCCGGCGTGCTTTCTGCCGAGCGTCGTCGTGAGGCCATCCTTGCCGGTATCGCCGAGGTCGAGGCCGCTCGCCCCGGCTGTCATGTCGACACGCCCAAGAAGGTCTTTGAGGAGGTCATTAACCTCTGCGAGTGGCCGACGGTGCTCGTCGGTACCTTCGATGAGGAGTTCCTCAAGGTCCCGCACGAGATCATCTGCGAGTCCATGCTCACCAACCAGCGTTACTTCCCGATCTATGACGGCGAGGGCAAGCTCACGCGTGAGTTCGTGGTCGTCTCCAACAGCAAGCCCGAGAACGCCGAGCGCGTGATCGACGGCAACGAGCGCGTCGTGCGCGCCCGTCTGGACGACGCAAAGTTCTTCTACGAGGAGGACCTGAAGATCTCCCTCGACGAGTTCCGTGATCGTTTGGCCAAGGTTGCCTTCCAGGAGAAACTCGGTAGCGTGCTCGCCAAGTCCGAGCGCATCGAGCAACTCGCGCTCGCTATTGCCCGTGAGGCACACCTGGGTGCTCATCTGGCAGCCGACGCCGGCCGTGCCGCGCACCTGTGCAAGGCCGACCTGGTGTCCAACGCCGTCGTCGAGTTCACGAGCCAGCAGGGCGTGATGGGCGGTTATTACGCGACCGCGATGGGGGAGAACGACGAGGTCGCTCATGCTATTCGCGATCACTATCGTCCTCGCTTTGCCGGTGACGAGCTGCCCGAGGGCACCGCCGGCTGCATCGTGGCCTGCGCCGACAAGCTCGATACCATCGCCGGTATCTTTGCCATCGGCGAGCCCCCGACCGGCTCTTCGGACCCCTACGCGCTGCGTCGTGCCGCTATCGGCATCATCAACATCCTGCGCGATCGCCTGCCGATCGACCCCACGTCGCTCATTGATTTTGCCCTTGAACTCTATAGCGAGCAGGGCATTGAGTTCGACGCCGCCGAGGTCGCCCAGCAGGTTCGCGACTTCTTCCATGGCCGCCTGGTGAGCATGGCCCGCGACGAAAAGATTCCGGCCGATACCGTTGCCGCCGTCTCTGCGGTGCACATCATCGCCCCGTCCGTCTTCTTCGCCCGCTGCGCCGCCCTCGACGAGGCCCGCAAGAACGACGCCGAGACCTTTGACAACCTGGCGACGGCCTATGCCCGTGCCGCGCATATCTCCAAGCCCGAGCTGGGCGCGGAGTACGACCGCGCCTTGATGGGCGAGGTCGAGCTCGCGCTTGCCGATGCCTCCGAGGCTGCTCAGACCGCTGTCGACGCCGCCCTTGCTGCCGAGGATTACCCGGCCGCATTTGCCGCCCTTGCCGCCCTGCGCGCCCCCATCGACCGCTTCTTCGACGAGGTCATGGTCATGGACAAGGATGAGCAGCTTCGCGATAATCGCCTTAAGCTGCTCAACCGCTTCGAGGCCGTTTTCTCCGGCATCGCCAACATCGGTGAGCTTGCCCGCAAAAAGTAAGCCAGCCTGCGCGTAAGCGCAAAAGGAGCCCCGCATGGATTGCCCGGTCACCGCTCGTCCCACCGTTATCGTTATCTCCGACTCGCTCGGTGATACCGCTTGTGAGGTGGTGCTTGCGGCGTCCGGGCAATTTGATGAAGGGGCTTTTCGTTTGTTGCGCCTGCCCAAGGTGACCTCGGTGGAGCAGGTGGAGTCGTTTGTGGGCCCGCGCGTCGATGCCGACCATCGCGATATTGCCGTGTTTCACACCATTGTCGATCCGGCGCTTCGCGCCCGCGTGCTCGATTACCTGGGCATGCTGCATATCCGTTCGGTCGACCTGATCGGTCCGACGCTCGCCGTGCTATCGTCGCTCATCGGTGTGCCGCCCAAAGGCGTCGCGGGCGTGATTCACAGGACCGATGACCGCTATTTCCATCGTATCGAGGCCATGGAATATTTCGTTGAGCACGATGATGGACGCGGCTGCGACGACCTTTCGGGAGCCGATATCGTGCTGCTGGGCGTATCCCGCACGTCCAAGACGCCGCTGTCGATGTATTTGGCCTATCAGGGTTACAAGGTCGCCAATGTTCCTTTGGCCCATGGCATGGAGCCGCCCAAGTCGATTTACGAGGTTGACCCGATGCGCCTGTTCGGCCTAATTTCGACCGTCGATGTGATTTCCGAAATTCGCGATAGCCGCTTGGGCGATGACTACGCTCGTGCCGTTGCCGGCTCCTATGCCGAGCCCGAGAGTGTGCACAGCGAGCTTGAGGAAGCTCGTGCCCTCATGAAGCGGCTAGGCTGCTTTGTGGTGCGTACCGACGGCAAGGCTATCGAGGAGAGCGCTGCCGAGATCATCAGCCACTTGGAGGAAATCCAAGAAGCCCGCGCCCGCCGCGCCGCCCGCCGCACCTAATAGTAGTAGCATTTTGATAAAGCGATTTAGCAAAAATATCGCACTTGACCTGCTTTTTTATTGCAGTGGTATCTTCATAAGGTAACCACCTTTACCTACCGTTTACCGCCAGTTTTAACACGTTTACCAAACCGCGCACCCTCTGCTCAAGCCTGCCCAAAACCCGCCGTATAGTTCCCTCACGGCTCGCATCCGGCGGGTCGATTCGTTACCACGGTCGTGCGCGAGAGCGCATGGAAGGGGAAGTATCGTGAGCGATTGCAAGAGGGTTTACCGTTTTGGAACCGATGCCCAGGGCACTTGTGTCACTGAGGGCGACAAGTCCATGAACTTCGTGCTTGGCGGCAAAGGCGCTAACCTTGCCGAGATGAGCCGCATCGGTCTGCCGGTTCCCGGTGGCTTTACCATTACCTGCCAGACCTGTGTCGAGTACTCCGGCGCCGGCAACGTGTGGCCCGAAGGCGCACTCGATGAGATCGTTGCCGCCGAGGCTGACCTCGAGGCCCGCTGCGGCAAGAAGCTCGGCGACGCCTCCGACCCGCTGCTCGTGTCGGTTCGCTCGGGTGCTCCGTTTTCCATGCCCGGCATGATGGATACGGTCCTCAACCTGGGCCTCAACGACGACTCCGTTCAGGGTCTCATCGCCCAGACTCAAAATCCGCGTTTTGCCTGGGATAGCTACCGACGCTTTATCCAGATGTTCTCCAACGTCGTTATGGGTGTTGACGCCGACCTGTTCGAGAACGCCCTGACCCAGGCACGCCTGGTCGCCGGCGTCCGCGTCGATTCCGAGCTTTCGGCCGAGGACCTGCAGGAGCTCGTCGAGACCTTCAAGGGCATCTTCTCCGAGAACGTCGAGGCCGTCCTGTATCCCGAGCTCGAGGTCGCCGACGGCAAGCCCGTCTTCCCACACGATCCGGAGCTCCAGCTACGCCTTGCCATCCAGGCCGTCTTTGGCAGCTGGATGAACGAGCGCGCCTGCATCTACCGTAAACAGCACGGCATCTCCGACGAGCTCGGTACTGCCGTCAACGTCCAGGCCATGGCTTTTGGTAACAAGGGCGAGACCTCTGCGACCGGCGTCGCCTTTACGCGCAACCCGGCCGATGGCACTAAGGAGTTCTACGGCGACTTTCTGGTCAACGCCCAGGGCGAGGATGTCGTCGCCGGCATCCGCAACACCGAGCCCATCGCCGACCTCAAGGCCACTCCGGGCCTCGAGTCCGCAGGTGAAGAGCTCGAGCGCGTGTTCCTGACGCTTGAGGATCACTACCGCGATATGTGCGATATCGAGTTCACCATAGAGCAGGGTAAGCTCTGGATGCTCCAGACCCGCGTGGGAAAGCGCACTGCCACCGCTGCCCTGCGCATCGCCATCGAAATGGTCGAGGAGGGCCTGATCACCCGCGAGGAGGCCGTGAGCCGCATCGATCCCGCGCAGCTCGACCAGCTCCTGCACCCGCAGTTCGACGCCTCCAAGAAGTACGAGGCTCTGGCCAGCGGTCTTAACGCCAGCCCCGGGGCCGCCGTGGGCGAGGTCGTGTTCTCGAGCGACGATGCCGTCGCGCGCGCCAGCGAGGGCCACAAGGTTATTCTGGTTCGCTGGGAGACCAACCCCGATGACCTGAAGGGTATGGTTGCCGCCGAGGGCATCCTGACCAGCCACGGTGGCAAGACGAGCCATGCCGCCGTTATCGCTCGCGGTATGGGTACGCCCTGCGTTTGCGGCGTCGAACGCTTCCACATCGACGCCGCCGAGAAGGTCGTACGCATCGAGGGCAGCGACCGCGTGCTGCGCGAGGGTGATGTCATCTCCATCGACGGTACCCAGGGTATCGTCGTCGACGGCGCCGTTGATCTGGTCTCGGCCGAGCTCACCGGCGATCTGGACACTATCCTGTCCTGGGCCGACGAGATTCGCTTAGACGAGACTGGCGGCCACGCCAACCATGTGCGCGTCAACGCCGACAACCCCGAGGATGCCGCGCTCGCCCTCGAGTTTGGCGCCGAGGCCATCGGCCTGTGCCGCACCGAGCACATGTTCCTGGGCGACCGCAAGAACATCATCCAGAGCTTTATCCTATCTGACGATGAGGCCGTGAAGCAGCAGGCCCTGGCCGACCTGCTCAAGGTTCAGACCGAGGACTTCCTGGCGATGTTCAAGACCATGTCCGGTCGCGATGTGGTCGTCCGCCTGCTCGATCCGCCGCTTCATGAGTTCCTGGATAATCCTCGCGAGCTCGAGATCGCCATCACCAAGAAGGAAGCCGCTGGCGCCAGCGAGGAAGAGCTTGTCGCCCTGCGCGCCCGCCTGCGCCGTATCGACGGCATGGTCGAGTCGAACCCCATGCTCGGCCTGCGCGGCGTGCGCCTGTCCGTCGTCTTTAGCGATCTGCCGCTCATGCAGGTTCGCGCCGTCGCCACGGCTGCTGCCCGTCTTATCAAGGAAGGCGTCGATCCGCGTCCCGAGATCATGGTTCCGCTCGTCTCCATCACGGCGGAGCATGTCCAGACCCGCGAGGTTATCGAGCGCGTAATCGCCGAGGTTTCCGACGAAGAGGGCGTCGAGCTCAATATTCCCGTGGGCACGATGCTCGAGCTGCCGCGTGCCTGCATGGTCGCTGACGAGATCGCCCATCATGCCGACTTCTTCTGCTTCGGCACCAACGACCTCACCCAGACCACCTTCGGCTTCTCCCGCGACGATGCCGAGGCCAAGTTCATCCCGCTGTACATGCACAAGAAGATCTTGAAGGACAACCCCTTCGAGACCATCGACTCGGCGGTGCTGGAGCTCGTGCGCATGGCCGTCGAGAAAGGTCGTGCCACCAACTCCGACATGCACTTTGGCGTGTGCGGCGAGCACGGCGGCGACCCCAAATCCATCAAGGGCCTGTTCAACGTGGCCGACGTGGACTACGTGTCCTGCTCGCCCTACCGCGTGCCCCTCGCACGCCTGGCTGCCGCTCAGGCCAAGCTCGAGGCCAAGCGTTCCGCCTAACGTTTTGGGTTTAGACGCCTAGCGTAGCCCCCTTCATGCCGCCCGTCTCATTCGTGAGACGGGCGGTTATTCATGTGCTGGTTTTGTCTTTTTGTCTGCGTAAAAAATTGTTCTTGCAGCAGAAACCCGCGCGTGTATACTCGAATACGTTTGTTCAACTACGTGCCGGCCAAGGTGGTACGGCACCTCTAGAAGAGTAAGGAATTGCACATGGATTACATCCGCGCAATCGAGCGTCAGCAGATCCGCGAGGACATTCCTCAGGTTCGCGTCGCCGACAACGTCAAGGTTCACTACCGCATTAAGGAAGGCGACCGCGAGCGCATCCAGGTCTTCCAGGGCGACGTCATCCGCATGGCCGGCGCCGGTGCCCGCGAGACCTTCACCGTCCGCAAGATGTCCTTCGGTGTCGGTGTTGAGCGTACCTTCCCGCTTCACAGCCCCAAGATCGCCAAGCTCGAGGTCGTTCGTCATGGTCGCGTCCGTCGCGCCAAGCTGTACTACCTCCGCGACAAGGTGGGCAAGGCTGCTCGCATTCCCGAGAAGCGCTAAGAAGATCGCAGCGTCTGTCCACTCGTTTGGACGCAAGGGTCACCTTCGGGTGGCCCTTCTTTTTATCTGATTTGCATGCAAGGAGGGCCTGGTATGGCCAATATGACGAGCTCGGTTTCGGCATCGCAAGTTGCTGGCGAGCTGGCGAGCGCTACGTTTGAGGAGATTCCCGCCCTCGTGGAGCATTATCGCGAGGATCCGCGCCAGCAGGTGATCAAGGCTTGCGAACGCGCCCTCAAACGCCATGCCAAAGAGCTTGCCGAGCGCGAGCGCGTCAATGACATGTACGAGCTTATGCATGAGCTTGGCGGCGATGGGGTGGTCGTTGGTGTCGACGAGGTAGGTCGCGGATCGGTGGCCGGTCCTTTGACAGTGTGCGCCGTCTGTCTTCCTATGGAGCCGCGCGTCTGGGGTATCAACGATTCCAAAAAGCTCACGCCCGCGCGCCGCGAGTTGCTCTCAGTGAAGATTGCCGAGGTGGCGACGGCGATCGGTTTTTGCCATATCGCGCCTAAGGATATCGATGAGATGGGTATGGCCCGCGCTATCCGTACCGCCGTTGCGGGTGCCGTGGCCGATACGGGGCTTGAACCCGACTGTGTGCTCATGGATGGCAACCCCCTGGGTGCCGTTCCCAACGAGCGCGATGTGGTGAAGGGCGATGCCAAGATCGCCTGCATCGCCGCGGCGTCCATCATGGCCAAGGTCACGCGTGACGAGATGATGGTCGAGTACGACGCCGAGTATCCCGAGTACCATCTGGCCGAGTCGAAGGGCTATGCGAGCCCCGAGCACATCGAGGCCATTTGCAAACATGGACTTTGTCCACTGCACCGCGTGAGCTTTTGCGGAAACTTTCTGCAGACTGAGCGCCTTTTCTAGGCTAATTGTGGAGACAGGGACCTCTGGGGTTTTATAAACCTGCTGGTAGCGGGCCGTATACAGCACCATTGCTGCGTACGGTCCTTTTTTTGACGGCATTTGGTCAGCTTTTGGTTTGCTTCCGGTACTTACCCGCATGAAAGGTGCCCTCATCATCGGGGCAATGCAGCGTGCGGGAAAGGAGACCCCATGAGTGCCGCAAGCAAAAAGAGTAAGACGCAGCAGCTCAAGGAGCGTTGGGAAAACGGCGAGCTCGACTGCGGGGCGATGACGCCCGAGTTTATCAAGGGGCTCAGTCCCCGCGAGCTGGGCATGCTGGGCGAGCTTATCGCAATCGATTACTTTAACGAGCGCGGCTATGCATTGCTGGAACAAGGCTATCGATGCTCAGAGGGCGAGGCCGACCTGGTGCTGCTCGATGAGCTCGACGATGTCGTGGCTATGGCGGAGGTCAAGACCAGGCGCGTCGCACTGGATTGCAACACGCGGGTTTTTCCCGAGGAGGCCGTGGACGCCCAAAAGCAACGCCGCTACCGCCGCATCGCGAGTTGCTATCTCATGGAGCACTATCCGCTCAAGGCGATTCGCTTCGATGCCGTGGGCGTCACCATTCGCGGCGGGCATATCGCCGAGATCGAGCACCAGTACAACGCGTTCGATTGGCAGGTGTCGTGATGGCGTTCGAGACGTTTGCCGTTCACGCGGCCTGCATCCGCGGCGTCGAGGCGATTCACGTCACGGTTGAGGTCTCGCTTGCCGGTGGCATCCCGGGCATCCAGATGCTCGGCATCCCGAGTATGGAGGTGATGGAGTCACGCGGTCGTATTCGCTGCGCGATGCGCTCCGCCGGGTTCGAGATCCCGCGCTCGGGCATTACCGTTAACCTGGCACCCGGCGATATCCGCAAGACCGGTAGCGGCTTTGACCTGCCCATCGCCATCGCGGTTCTAGCGGCCGATGGGCAGATTCCCCGTGACAACCTCGATCGCTGCCTTATCGCCGGCGAGCTCGGCTTGGACGGTACGGTGCTTCCCGTCAAAGGCGAGGTGGCGTTCCAGCTGCTGGCTCGCGACATGGGGCTGTATTTTATCGCCGGCAGGTCCGACCAGCATGTGCCACTCGCGGGCGTGGATTGCGGCTTTATCGATCATTTGTCTCAGCTTGCTCATGGTATGGGCGATGCCGCCCGGCACTACTTGGATTCCGAGGGCGTCGAGGCGACCTTTGAGCCCGAGCTCGACTATGCCGACGTACTGGGGCAGGAAGTCGCTAAACGCGGCATGGCGCTTGCGGCAGCCGGCGAGCTCGGCCTGCTCATGATCGGCTCGCCCGGTTCGGGCAAGACCATGCTCGCGCGCCGTATGACCGGCATTCTGCCCGAGCTTTCTGTTGAGGATCAGCAGGAGGCGCTGTGCATTCATTCGGTCTTGGGCGAGAACATCGATGGCTTATTGTCAGGTCATCGGCCGTTTCGAAGCCCCCATCACAGCATTTCAACGGCGGGCCTCATTGGCGGTGGGCGCCCGGTGCACCCGGGTGAGATCAGCCTTGCTCATGGCGGCGTGCTCTTTTTGGACGAGCTTGCCGAGTTTCCCACCGGTGTGCTGCAGACACTGCGTCAGCCCATCGAACGCGGCTACGTCAGGATCGTACGCGTCGACGGGGCCTTTACCTTCCCGTCGCGCTTTCAGCTGCTGGCTGCGAGCAATCCCTGCCCCTGCGGCTTTTTGGGCGATCGCGAGGTGCCGTGTCGCTGCTCGGCGGCGATGGTCGAGCGCTATCGGTCTAAACTGCGCGGTCCTTTGGCCGACCGTATCGACCTGATGATCGACGTGACTCGCCCCGATCCGCAGGTGATTATCGAGGGCGCCGAGGGCATGTCGTCGGCCGAGCTGCGCGACTACGTTGTCCGCGGTAGGGCTTTTCGTGCCTGGCGCGAGTCCCGTATGGACGATGCGGATGCCGAGGCCGAGGACGATGAGTCACGGTCCATTGACGGTGTCGTGTCGACCTTTGCACTCGACGAGGCCGCCGAGAAATGCGTACTCGGCCTGTCTAAGCGCACGCATCTCACGGGGCGCGGCATCGTGCGCCTGGTGCGCATCGCGCGCACGATTGCCGATGTCGCCGAAAGTGAGCGGGTAACGCAAGATCATGTGCTCGAGGCCGCCATGTATCAGGGACGGAGGGATCAGTGATGGGTGAGGAGACTTTTGAGCTGCATCCCGGTGATGCGTTGTATCCAGATACCGTTTTGGAGCTCTCTGATGTACCCCAGACGCTCTATGTGCGTGGCGACCCCGCCGCACTGTCGACTCCCGCGCTCTCCATTATCGGCGCTCGCAAGGCCTCGCCGTACGGCCTTGCCGTGGCAGAGCTTGCCGCGAAAGTTGCGGTCGAGGCAGGAGTGACGGTGGTTTCGGGAGGCGCGGTCGGCTGCGACCAGGCCTCGGGTTGGGCCGCGGTCAATGCCGGCGGCAAACATGTCGTGGTGTTGGGGACAGGCGCCGATGTGGTTTACCCCCGCTCGAGTGCGGGGCTTATCGCGCGCACGATCGATACGGGAGGCGCAGTCGTGTCCATCTCGCCGTGGGGTATGGGGCCGCGTAAGTTTGCCTTCCCGCGGCGTAACCGGGTGATTGCCGCGCTTTCGCAGGCGCTCTTCGTGTCGGAGGCTGGCATGCCCTCGGGCACGTTCTCGACGGCGGAGGCCGCCATGGACCTGGGGCGCGAACTGCTTGCAGTACCGGGCTCCATTTTGTCACCCGAGTCGCGCGGGACCAACTATCTCATCGCCAACGGGGCTTGCTGCATTATTGACGAGGAGTCTATCGAGATGGCTATTTCTCGCATATACGGCACCCTGCGCTACTCGCGCCCTGATGCGCCCGGTATCGCCGACCTTGATGCCACGCAGCAGACCGTGATGCATGCGCTCATCGCCTCGCCGCTCAAGGTCGAAGACATCGCCGCACTCGTTTCCCTCGATGCCGTCGGCGTGCTCAAGCTCCTGGGATCGCTCGAACTCGAGGGCCTCATCGAGCGCATGATGGATGGAAGGTATGCGCCCTCCAAGTTTGCCCTTCACGCCCAGACGCCCTTCGGTCACAATGGAAAACGTGTCAATTAGAAAGGTGTTTGCAGATGCTGTTTGATCAGGTGACGGTTATCGGTGGCGGTCTGGCGGGATCCGAATGTGCGATTCAGCTGGCAGATCGCGGGTTCGCCGTGAAGCTGTGCGAGATGCGTCCGCAGGTGAGCTCTCCTGCCCACCATACCGATCACTTGGCGGAGCTTGTCTGCTCCAATTCGTTTAAGTCGACTCGTCCCGATTCCGCCGCCGGCCTGCTGAAGGCCGAGCTTGAGCGTATGGGCTCGGTGCTGCTTGACTGCGCCCATCGTGCGGCCGTTCCCGCCGGCGGCGCCCTGGCGGTCGACCGTGTTACATTCTCCGAGCTCGTCGAGGCTGAGGTTGCCGCTCGCCCCAATATCGAGGTCGTTCACGGCGAGGTCACCCAGATCCCCGAGGGCCACGTGGTCATTGCCGCGGGCCCGCTGTGTTCACCGGCGCTGAGCGAAGAGGTCATGAAGCTCGTCGGTGGCGACGCCCTTGCGTTCTTCGATGCCGCGGCGCCGATCGTCGATGCCTCCACGCTCGATATGGACGTGCTGTTTTCGCAGTCGCGCTACGAGGAGCAGGGGAGCGGCGACTATCTCAACGCTCCGCTCAACAAGGAGGAGTACGAGGCCTTTATCGAGGCGCTCACCACGGCCGACCGCGTGGTGCTCAAGGACTTTGAGGGCGGCGATCTGTTCCAGGCCTGCCAGCCTGCCGAGGAGGTTGCGCGCACCGGCAAGGACGCCATTCGCTTTGGCGCCATGAAGCCCGTCGGCCTCACCGACCCGCGTACCGGACGTCGCCCTTGGGCGGCGATTCAGCTGCGTGCCGAGAACAAGGAGAAGACCGCCTATAACCTGGTGGGCTTCCAGACCAACCTGACCTTTGGCGAGCAGAAGCGCGTCTTCCATATGGTGCCGGGCCTGGAGAACGCTGAGTTCTTCCGCTACGGTGTCATGCACCGCAATACCTTTGTCGACGCCCCGCACGTGCTCGATGGCACCTTTGCCGTGCCCGGTACCGGCGTGCGCCTGGCCGGTCAGATCACCGGCACCGAGGGGTACATGGAAGCCGTGGCGACCGGTCTGCTCGCGGCGCTCAACACCTATGCAGAGGCTATCGGCGCCGATTCCGTCGAGTTGCCCCGCGTGGGCGCCCTGGGTGCGCTCGTGGGCTATGCGACCGATCCTGCCACCGTGGGCTATCAGCCCATGCATGTTAATTTTGGCCTGGTGCCGCCGCTCGAGGACGGTAAGCGCCGCAGCAAGCGCGACCGCTATCAGGCCTATGCGGACCGTGCGCTCGAGGCCCTCGATGCCTACTTGGCCACACGTTCCGACTTGTTTGGAGGCGACCGGTCATAGCCTTTGACCTGTACGACACCGTCGACTCTTTTATCGCCTATATCGCACGCGTTGAGGGGCTTTCTCCCAATACGGTGACGGCCTATGGCTCGAGACTGGAGCGCTTTGCTGCCTGGTGCGAGCGCGAGGATATTGATGCTTTCGCTGCCGACGTGCGCACCATTCGTCGCTATCTTGCTGAGCTTTCGCGTGAGCAGGTGGCTCCCCGAACGCTTGCGGCGCACCTGTCGGCTATCCGATCTCTCTATCGCTGGATGGCTGCCGAGGGGATTGTCGAGGGCGATGCGGTCTCGGCGATCGCGTCGC
>CAUASQ010000045.1 GCA_958431945.1 uncultured Collinsella sp.
CATAGCGCGGGCTGGAGTTGGCGACCATCGTGACAGCACAACGCCGACGAGCCGTACGATCAAGCTTGGCAAGCGCGCCTTTTAGGTTGGTCGTGGTGACAGAGCGACTGGCAAAAGCAACATCTACCGCTTTCACGACCGGTCCAACTAAATCCCAGTCATCATCCCAAGCAAGCTCAAGTGGTGTAATGCGATCATCGAGCCCATAGTACTCAATGCCAGCATCAAGCGTGCCCAACATAGCAGGGGAAAAGTCAGCAGCAATCACAGGATGTCCGTCTTGCGCAAGCGGAATAGCAATCGACCCAGCCCCACATCCCATATCAAGCACCGACTCGCCAGGCTTTAACGCCAACAGCTTCATAAAGTCCCGGGCATACGGAGCAGTCTCAAGCGGCCGAAAATGCCGAGCCCGTTTATCCCATTCAAAAGAATCATCAGCCCGCCGCCGACCAGCTTGCAAGCGCATCCATTCCTCATTCCAATCCGCAGAAAGCAGCTCAGAACGAGCATCCCCATCAACCACGGGCCAACCTCCTAGCAACAAAAAAGCGGCCCCTCCCAAAAGAAGAGCCGCAACCAGCATATATCAGAAAGAACCGATCCAACGCCAAACCGTCGCACCAGCAAAGTAGGGCAGAAGCGAAGCGACTGCCAAAGGGATTGAACCCAACCGAGGTCCCGATGTGCGGGAGCCCTGCCGCCCGGCGGCAGGGCTCCTCGCCCGAACCCCTCAGCTAGTTCTTCAGCGAGTTCAGCGGTGCCGGGAAGCGTCCACCACGGTGGGCAAGCACGGTGCCGGCGTTGGGGTTCACCGGCATGATGGGCGCACGGCCGAACAGGCCGCCGTACTCGACGCAGTCGCCCACGCCCTTGCCGATGGCGGGAATCACGCGGACGGCCGTGGTCTTGTTGTTGATGACGCCGATGGCCATCTCGTCGGCGATGATGCCGGCGATGGTCTCGACCGGGGTGTCGCCGGGGATGGCGATCATGTCCAGGCCAACGGAGCACACGCAAGTCATGGCCTCGAGCTTCTCGAGCGAAAGCGCGCCGGCCTCGACGGCGGCGATCATGCCGGCGTCCTCGGACACGGGGATGAAAGCGCCGGAGAGACCGCCCACGCTGGAGCTGGCCATGACGCCGCCCTTCTTGACGGCATCGTTGAGCATGGCGAGCGCGCAGGTCGTGCCCGGGCCACCGCAGGTGCCCACGCCGATGATCTCGAGGATGCGGGCAACGGAGTCGCCGATGGCAGGCGTGGGAGCCAGCGACAGGTCGACAATGCCCTTCTCGACACCCAGGCGATGGGCGGCCTCGCGGCTCATGAGCTCACCGGCGCGGGTGATCTTAAAGGCGGTCTGCTTAATCTTCTCGGCGACCTCCATCATCGATGCGGAATCGGGCAGCGTCTCCAGGGCTGCGGCCATAACGCCGGGGCCCGAGACGCCTACGTTGATGACGGCGTCGGCCTCGCCACCGCCGTGGACGGCGCCCGCCATAAACGGGGAGTCCTCGACCATGTTGGCAAAGCAGACAAACTTGGAAGCGCCGACGGAATCCTGGTCGGCCGTGAGTTTAGCGGCATCGATGATGGTCTGGGCGGCCATGAGCACGGCATCCATGTTGATACCGGCGCGCAGGCTGGCGACGTTGACGCTGGAGCAGACGCGGCTCGTGGTGGCGAGCGCCTGGGGGATGGACTGGATGACGCGGCGGTCGGCGTCGCCGATGCCCTTCTGGACGAGCGCGGAGAAGCCGCCCAGGTAATCGATGCCGAGCGTCTCGGCCGCGCGGTCGAGGGCGTGCGCGATGGGGGTGAGGTCCTCATCCTTGCAGCACGCGGCGATCTGGGCCACCGGGGTGACGGAAACGCGCTTGTTGACGATGGGGATACCGTACTCGCGCTCGAGGTTCTCGGCGGTCTCGACCAGATGCTCAGCCGTGTGCGTCACGTGGTCGTAGATCTTCGTGCACATGCGGTCGAGGTTCTCGTCACCGCAACCCATGAGCGAAACACCCATGGTGATGGTCCTGATGTCGAGGTTCTGCTCCTCAACCATGCCGCGGGTTTCCGCGATTTCTGCGGGCGTGATCGCCATCCTTGCGCTCCTATCTGCCAAAACGAGCATAGTCTTATCTATTCTAACGTGCCGCACGTGCCAAGTGACGCATGCGGCACGTTTTGGTGCACGGTTGTTTCCGTTGTGTTACTGCCCAAAGACCTCTTCGGCGATGCGCGCGCTTTCGGCGGCATCCTTGGCATAGTAGTCCGCGCCGATCTGCTTGGCGTATTCGGGGGTGAGCACGGCGCCGCCCACGATGATCTTGACGCCCGGAACCTCGGTATGGAGCAGCTTGATGGTCTCTTCCATGGCGACGACCGTGGTAGTCATAAGCGCCGAGAGGCCGACGAGCTTAATATCGCGCTCCTTGACGGTCTTGAGTACCTCCTGCGGATCGACGTCGCGGCCCAGGTCAAAGACGGTGTAGCCGTAGTTGTCGAGCAGCATTTTGACGATGTTCTTGCCAATATCGTGGATGTCGCCCTTGACGGTGGCCACGCAGATCTTGCCCTTGTCGGCAATCTCGCCGGCGGGCATCAGACGCTTGATGGTGTCGAAGCCCACGCGTGCGGCCTCGGCCGAGGCCATGAGCTGCGGCAAGAAGAACTTGCCCTGGTCAAAGAGGACTCCGACCTCGTCGAGGGCGGGGATAAAGTGATTGTTGATGAGGTCCATGGCGTCGTGATCTGCCAGCAGACGCTCAGTCTCGGCCGCGATTTCGCCTTTGCGGCCCGAGACGACCATGTGGCGGATGGGGTCGTCATCGGCGCTTGCGGTGGTGCTTGCGGCAGGCGCGGCATCGCTCGATACTGACTGAGCGGCCGCCGGGTTCGCGGCGATCTTGTACGGATCGGTCCAGCCGGCGTAGCGCTCGATGTATCCGGTCGAGCCCTCGTCCTCAACGCTCAGGACGCGATAGCTGTAGACGGTGTCCATAAAGCGCTTGGAGCCCGGGTTCATGATGGGGGCATCGAGGCCCGCGCCAAAGGCGGCGGCCAAAAAGACCGAACCCAGCAGCGGGCGAGCGGGCAGGCCAAAGCTGATGTTCGACACGCCGAGCGCGCATTTGACACCCAGGCGCTCCTTGCACAGGGACATGGCGCGCAGGATCTGCTCGGCCTGGCGTTGATTGGTCGAGGCGGTCATGACCAGGCAGTCGATGAGGATGCGGTCCGGGCCAATGCCGTAGCGGGCGGCCTCGGTCACGATGCGCTCGGCGATGGCGAAGCGAGCCTCGGCGGTATCGGGGATGCCACCTTCGTCGAGCGTGAGGCCGACGACGTTGGTGCCGTAGTGGACGACCAGCGGGAAGATCTCGTCCATGATCTGCTGCTTGCCGTTGACCGAGTTGATGATGGGCTTGCCGGCGTAGCGACGTACGGCGGCCTCGACGGCGGCGGGGTCGGTGGAGTCGATCTGCAACGGCAACAGCGTGGAGCCTTGGAGCTGCTCGGTCGCTTGCTGGATGACCTTGACCTCGTCGATCTCGGGCAGGCCCACGTTGACGTCCAGGATGTCGGCGCCCTGTTCTTGCTGGCTGATGCCCTGGCTCACGACGTAGTCCAGGTCGCCGTCGCGCAGGGCCTGCTGCAGGCGCTTTTTGCCGGTGGGGTTGATGCGCTCGCCGATGACGGCGATCTTGTGGCCGTCGCAGGGGAGGTCCACGACCGTCTGGGCGCTCGTGACCGACATGCTGGGCTTGCGGTGGCGCGGGCTGGGCGTGTGGTTGTCGATAAGCGTGCGCAAGGCCGCCATGTGCGCCGGCGTGGTGCCGCAGCAACCGCCCACGACGCTCACGCCGTCCTCGATCATGCCGGCGACGGCCTCGGCGTACTCGGGTGCCTGGATATCAAAGACGGTATTGCCGTCATCGTCCACGCGGGGCAGTCCCGCATTGGCCTGCACCATAACGGGCTTGTCGGTGACGGTGAGCATGCGCGCGGCGAGCCCTCGGAGCTCGGCCGGGCCCTGGCTGCAGTTGATGCCCAGGACGTCGGCGCCGATGGCGTCGAGGGTGATGGCGGCGACCTCGGGGCTCGTGCCCAAGAAGGTGCGGCCGTCTTCCTCAAAGGTCATGGTGGCAAAGACGGGCAGGTCGGAGTTCTCGCGGCAGGCGAGGACGGCCGCCTTGATCTCGGCCAGGTCGGTCATGGTCTCGATAATAAAGAGGTCGACGCCCGCAGCGACGCTGGCGCGCACCTCCTCGGCAAAGAGGTCGTAGGCCTCGTCAAAGCTGAGGGTGCCCAGGGGGCGCAGCAGGGCGCCGATGGGGCCGATGTCGCCGGCGACGTAGCGGGCGCCGGCCTCGCGGGCGCAGGTGACTGCCGCGGCAAAGACGTCTGCCACGGTGGCGGCGCCGTCGAGCTTGTGGGCGTTGGCGCCAAAGGTGTTGGCGGTGATCACGTCACAGCCAGCTTCGACGTACTGACGCTGGATATCGGTGATGACCTGGGGTTCCTCAAAGTTGAGCAGTTCGGGCAGGGCGCCTGCCTTCATGCCGGCGGCCTGCAACATGGTGCCCATGCCGCCGTCAAACAGCAGGTGCCCGGTGCCCTCGATGGCGGCACGCAGGCGATCGTCCTTAATGCGAAGGTCATCGATCGTGCGCGTTTTGTACGCGGCACCGTTGCAGCGCGCAGCATTGACGGGTGCCGCCAGCGCGGCACCGTCCAGATCATGAGTGATAAGCGGAGTAAACATCGATGGCTCCTAATGGCTGGAATAGCAGGTGGTGTGGGCGGCGCGGAAGCGGCAGTGCTCGCGCATGCGGCAGATATTGCAGGTGGGGCGGCTCTGGGCGTCGTGGACCTCGCCGTCGAACAGACCGATCACCGCGGTCACGCTCTTGGTGGGCATGAGCAGGCTGGTGGGCGTGACGGTAAGCCCGATGAGCCGCGTGGCGTTGAGCGCGTCCACGATTGAGCGCTGTGCCGTAAGCGGGCAGTCGCCGTAGCCGGGGCTGAAGCGCCAGTTGCCGGCGAGTCCGTGTGCGGCGGCCGCAGCCTTGACCTGCTGGTCCATCTGCTCAACGGCGGCTTCTACATAGGCAGAGCATGCGGCGTCGAGCACGGCTCCCTCCAGGGGCTGCTGGGCTCCCGTGGTGCGCAGGCGACGCTCGGCGTCCATGCCGAGGGTGCATGCCATGAGCGCGGCAAAGCGGGCGTCTTTGAGATGTCGATAGATATCGCGACCTCGCAGCTCAACGTTGGTGCCGACCAAGCGAATGCAAGGCTCACTTTGTTCGTCCACGCCCGTGGCATCGACGGCAAACACGCGGCGCACGCCACGGGGCTCAATGTCCAGTTCCAGGCGCTCGACTACAAGCTCAATACGTCGTGACAGCTCGGGCTCAATCTGCTGGCCGCCGTAACCCAGATACCGCAGCATCTCGGCACGGTCGACGCGGGGGCGATGGGCGGCATCGATACGGTAAAGCGCCGGCGACGCAAAGTCGGCCGGCACTTCGACAGCGGTTGTATCGATGTGCGGTTTTTCCATTACCCCAGGCGCTCCATAATGGTCGCGGCGATTGCAGGACGATTCATAGTGTACAGGTGCAGACCGTCGGCACCGTGCTCCTTAAGGTCGCAAAGCTGACGAGCGGCATAATCTACACCGGCTGCCTGCAGGCTCTCGGGGTCGTTCTCGTACTTGGCGAGAATCTTGATGACGGGGGAGGGCAGCGACGCGCCGCACATAAAGACCATGCGGCTGATCTGCGACTTGCCCATAAACGGCATGATGCCCGCGGTAATGGGCACGGTGATGCCGGCCTTGTCGGCAAGCTCGCGGAAGCGATAGAAGCACTCGTTATCAAAGAAGAGCTGCGTCACAAAGAAGCTCGCGCCGGCGTCTTGCTTTTGCTTGAGGTGCTCGACCGAGAGGTTGAGATCCTCGCAGGCAATGTGGCCCTCGGGGTAGGCTGCGGCGCCCACACAAAAGCCGGCGTCGACGAGCTCGGGGATGAGGTCGCGGGCGTAGGCGTAGTCCGAGGCGGGCTTGTCGTCCTCGGTCGCGCCGGCAGGGAGATCGCCACGCAGGGCCAGGATGTTTTCCACGCCGGCGGTGCGGTACTCATCGATCTTGGCGGCGATATCGGCGTGGGTACGGCCCACACAGGTGAGGTGCGCCACCGAGGGCGTATCGAATTCGCTCGTAATCATATGCGCGATGGGGGCGGTGGTGGCACCGTTGCCCGAGCCGCCAGCGGAACAAGTGACCGAGACAAAGCTCGGCGAAAGCTTGCACAGATTGCCTGCCACCTCGCGAGCCGTGTCGAGGGTAAGCTCGCCCTTGGGCGGGAACATCTCAAACGAAACGGGTGCGGTGCCCTGGGATGCCGCCTGCTTAAAAAGCTCGTCGACGCGCATATCGTGCTCCTTTAAATACTTGATAGGGTAATGCGTTGTAAGGATTCTACAGCACCACTGTGCCACGGTGGAGTTTCACTCGCTATGCGGGGATACCAATCAAAGATGCCTTGCTATCGACATTCCCTATATCAGAGCAGTCAATCTAGGATGGGGCTCTATTAACTGGTATTTGATGCGAAATACCAGTTAATAGAGCCCCATCCCAAATTGACTACCCTTAAACCATGGGGAGAGGTCTGCAATTTATACAGTTGATTGGCTGTTGAGGGCGGCAACGCCGCCGCGATGCGGTAACCTCATTGATTGGTTTCGTGACAGCAACATAACGGTAATGTTGCGGAAACACGACGAGCCTAATCTATGACTCGTTCGTTAGTAATCAACACCGCTTCTCACGCGGTGCCGATACGAAGGGAGTTCCGTATGGCCGAACTTACTGACCGCTTCGGGACCATGGTGTTCTCTGAGGAAGTCATGAAGGACTACCTCCCCAAGGACATTTGGAAGCGCCTTGCTGCAACCCTCGAGGACGGTGAGCCGCTCGACCTGGATGTGGCCAACGCCGTTGCCCACGCCATGAAGGTCTGGGCCATCTCCAAGGGCGCGACGCACTACGCGCACTGGTTCCAGCCGCTTTCGGGCATTACTTCCGAGAAGCACGACAGCTTCCTCGAGCCCAACCACGACGGCACCGCCATTACCAAGTTTACGGGCAAGAACCTCATCCAGGGCGAGCCGGACGCCTCCAGCTTCCCCAACGGCGGCCTGCGTGCCACCTTCGAGGCCCGTGGCTACACCGCTTGGGATCCCACCAGCCCCGCATTCATTAAGGATGATGTCCTGTGCATCCCCACGGCTTTCTGCTCCTACACGGGCGAGGCCCTGGACAAGAAGACCCCGCTGCTGCGCTCCATGACCGCGCTCTCGCGTGAGTCCAAGCGCGTTTTGGCGCTGTTTGGCAAGACCCCCAAGAAGGTCGTTCCTTCCGTGGGCGATGAGCAGGAGTACTTCCTGATCAAGAAGGACGCTTACCGCAAGCGCAGGGACCTGGTCATCACCGGCCGCACCCTCTTTGGTGCTGCTCCCTGCAAGGGCCAGGAGCTCGAGGAGCACTACTTTGGCGCTATCCGCCCCACTGTCTCGGCCTATATGAAGGACCTGGACGATGAACTGTGGGCGCTTGGCATTCCCGCCAAGACCAAGCACAACGAGGTCGCTCCCTGCCAGCATGAGCTCGCCCCTGTCTATGGCGAGGTCAACGAGGCCATCGACCAGAACCTGGTCATGATGGAGAAGATGAAGCTCATCGCCTCCCGCCACGACTTGGTCTGCCTGCTGCACGAGAAGCCCTTTGAGGGCATCAACGGCTCGGGCAAGCACAACAACTGGTCGCTTGGCACCGAGTCCGAGAACCTGCTCGACCCGGGCGACACCCCGCTCGACAACCTGCAGTTCATCGTCTTCCTCACCGCGGTGATTGAGGCCGTCGATAACTATCAGGAGCTCCTGCGTGCCTCCGTTGCCTCGGCCGGCAACGATCATCGTCTGGGCGCCAACGAGGCTCCTCCGGCGATTATGTCCATCTTCCTGGGCGACCAGCTTACCGAGGTCGTCGAGAAGATCATCGATGGCAAGGCTTCCGTCCATGCCACGCGCGGCGTGCTCGACCTGGGCGCCGATACCCTGCCCAAGCTGATGCAGGACAACACCGACCGCAACCGCACCTCCCCGTTCGCCTTCACCGGCAACAAGTTCGAGTTCCGTGCCTGCGGCTCCGAGCAGAACGTCTCCGACTCCAACCTGGTGCTCGATGCCGCCGTGGCCAAGTCGCTCAAGTCCTTCGCCGACGCGCTTGAGGGTACGCCCGAGGATGAGTTCCAGGACGCCGCGCTCGAGTACTGCAAGAAGGTCCTGACCGACCACCAGCGCATCCTGTTCTCCGGCGACGGTTACTCCGACGAGTGGCCCATTGAGGCCGAGAAGCGCGGCCTTGCCAACAACAAGACCACGGCCGATGCCCTGCCCGCCTTTGTTTCCGATAAGGCTATCGCGCTCTTCGAGGAGACGGGTGTCCTGACCAAGGCCGAGGCTCAGTGCCGCTACGACTGCAAGCTCGAGAAGTACAACAAGCTCATGAACATCGAGGCTACCACGATGGTTCGCGAGGCGCGTCGTACCTATCGCCCGGTCATTACTGCCTATGCCACCAAGGTCGCTAAGGGCCTTGAGACTATTCGTGCCGCCGGCGCCGAGGCCGCCATGCAGTGTGAGCAGAACACGCTCAACAAGCTCTGCAACGGTATCACCACCATCAACGACTCCATCAAGGCGCTCGACGCCGTGCATCAGAAGGCCGAGGGCCTCGATGGTCAGGAGCAGGCCAACGTGTATGCACACGAGGTCGTCCCCGCTATGGATACGCTGCGCGCCGCCGTGGATGCCATGGAGGAGATCGTGGCCGCCGACTACTGGCCGGTCCCGACCTACGACGACATCCTGTTCTACGTGTAGAACGTAACTGACATATCGTCACGGTATTGAGCCGGGGTCCGCATCGCGCGGGCCCCGGCTTTTTGTTTGCGAAGGACGCTTTGGAGTCCGTTTTGCCGCCGATTTGCCGGGATTCGCACCCTGTCGGGTTCGAATCCCGGCGTTGGGGTAGAAAAAAGCCCGTCACCGCGGGGGTAACGGGCTTCTCGTTTCAAATGGTGCCCCCAGCGGGATTCGAACCCGCGATATCCACCTTGAAAGGGTGGCGTCCTTGGCCGCTAGACGATGGGGACAGCGGGAAAGAGTATAGCAGACTTTTTTGCCGGTGCGTATATCGATGGCAAACTGGAAAACCACCACAAAGGTGCCTGTCCCTTTGTAGTGGCGGGGCGTTAGGGGAGGAGCTTCATGACGGCGTCGTGGGCGGCGTGCTCGTAGGTGTCGTCGAGGGGCTTGAGCGGCAGCAGGGCGGCGGCCTGTGCATCGCCACGGCGCTCGAGGGCATGGGCGATCAACCAGTCGGCGAGCTCGGGGTTCTTGGGCAGCGCCGGGCCATGCAGGTACGTGCCGATGACGCCCTTGTAGATCAGGCCCTCAAAGCCATCGTCGCCGTTGTTGCCGGTGCCCGTGACGACGGACGTTCCGAGCGGCGTGGCATCGGCGTCCAAAAGCGTGCGGCCGCCATGGTTCTCGAATCCCACAAAGGGCTCAGGTGCCAGGTCGGTTTTGACGGCTACGTTGCCGATCAGGCGGTCGGAGCCGCGTACGGTTTCGGCGGCAATGACCCCCAGACCCTCAATGCGATCCTCGCCCATATAGTACGAACGGCCGAGCAGCTGATAGCTGCCACAGATGGCGAGCAGCGAGCCGCCATCCTCAACATAGGATGCGACCTTGTCTTTTTGGGCGAGCAGCTCGTGTGCCACGGCTAGCTGGTCGCGGTCGGAGCCGCCACCCATCATGACGATATCGGCATCGGTGAGATCGAGTGACTCGCCCATACGGACCTCGTCCACGCGAACGGGGATGCCGCGCCAGGCGCAGCGACGCTCGAGGGCGATAACGTTGCCGCCGTCGCCGTAGAGGTTGAGGGCATCGGGGTACAGGTAGACGATGCGCAGCGGGCGCGAAAGCTCGACTGGCGCGATGCCGACGGGGACGGCACTGCCATCGGCACACGTTGCAGCGCGGGCAGCAACCGTGGCTGCATCGGCACCCTTCAGCCCATCGAGTTCTTTGACCAGCGGCGGGAAGGCCGTGTAGTTGGCGACGGCATAGAAAGTGTCGCCTGCGGCTTCATCCGCAACGGCGCCAATTGCCTGCGCGACGTCCGAGATAATCGCGGCATCGATGCCGGCGTACTTGAGGCGTACCTGCATGTCGTGCGCACGCGTGCCTCCGGCAAAGGCGACAAGACCCGGTGTGTCGGCGATGCGCTCGAAGTCGACGTCGTAGATCCACGAGACATCGTGGCCGTCGGCGTCGTTGTCGTTCAGGAAGAAGGCGCAGAGCCTGCCGCCTGCCGTTTTAATGGACTGGATCTGGCGATCGAAGCCCACGGGATTTTTGGCCAGGTTTGCCTCGACGGTACGGCCGGCGATATTCCAACGGCCCATGCGACCACCTGCTGGCACGTAGGCGTCGAGCGTGGGCTGCAGATGCGCCGCGTCCACGCCCAGCTCGCGCGCCGCAAAGAAGGCGGCGGCAACGTTGTAGACCATGTACAGGCCGTTGTAGCGTGTGGCGATGTGTACGGCAGCCGCGTCGGGCGCAGGCCCAAAGACCAGGTCAAAGCCGTAGCCGTCGCAGCCGAGCTCCACGCCCGTCACGCGACGGACAAGCCCGGGGCGGGCCCAGCCGCACGAAGGGCAATGGTATGCGCCAAGCTGTCCGTACTGCACGTAGTCGTACTCCAACGGTGCGTTGCACTGTGAGCAAAAACGCGAGTCGCTAATGCGGTCGGACTCGGTGTTGGTGGCGCCGTCGATGCCAAAGGCGATGCTTGCATTGGGAACGCGCGCGGCGATCGCGGCACACAGCGGGTCGTCTGCGTTGTAGATGAGCGTTGTTGCCGGAGAGAGCTCCAACGCATGGGCGATGACGTCTTGGGTATGGTCGATCTCGCCGTAGCGGTCTAGCTGGTCGCGGAACAGGTTGAGCAGCACAAAGTACGTCGGCTTGAGCTTGGGCAGAACGCGTACGGTGTAGAGCTCGTCGCACTCAAAAACGCCCACGCGCTTGCCGCTGCTGGTGTGCTTAAGGCCGCCGCGGGCCTCGAGCAGAGCACCTACCACACCAGGCTCCATATTGTTGCCGGCGCGGTTGCATACCACGGTGGCGCCGCTGGCGGCAACGGCGTCGGCGATGAGGTTGGAGGTGGTGGTCTTGCCATTGGTGCCGGTGATCACCACGCTGCGGTCGACCAGGCTCGCGAGGTCGCTTAGCAGCTCGGGGTCGATCTTCATGGCGATGCGGCCGGGAAGCACGCCACCCTGGCGCTTGAGGACAGAGCGCAGTCCCCAGCGGGCGATATCGCTCGAGGTACAGGCGAGAGATGAGCGGAGGTTCATGAAATCGTTCCTAACGTAAACGACATGGTCGGGGCGATCGCGTCGCTAAAAGCCGTAGCGGCGCGCAAATTCCTGGGCAAGCTGCGATACATCTTCGCAGGCGTTGGCCCAGGGGGCAAAGTCGGGGGTGTCCGAGATAATGCCGTCGGCTTCCCAAACCGCCTGGTGCGAGAGGTCCCAGGGGTCGCGTGGCTCGGGTCGGCAGGGAAGGTACGGCGTCTGGTACATGGGGTTCAGCAAGAAGAACGCGCCGCCCTCGCAACGGTTAGCGAACTCACGCAGCGCGCGCGTCGCCGGACGCATCTTGTTTGTTTTGAACAGCAGAATCGTGCGGGCGAGCAGGTACCAGGGGGAGTTCTCGAGGGTATCGGCCCCCACCTGCTCCTCGAGCTGGTGAGCCAGGGCAAAAAAGCCGTCCTGGTCTTCCAAGCGGGCGAGGGCGAGCAACACGGTGCCGGCAGCTCGGGTGGGATAACCTTCTGCCTTAAGGACGCGGCGGGCGTAGTTGGCAGCAGCACGGTAACGAGCGCTCGCCATGCACAGCTGCGAGATGGCCTCGAGCGTGTGAAGCCAGCCGATAAGCG
>CAUASQ010000046.1 GCA_958431945.1 uncultured Collinsella sp.
TGCGGACGATATATACCTTACCTACCGACGAACCCAACTGAGGTGCCGCGCTCGGCGACCGATACATACATACGCTTGAACGGTATTTACTACCGTTCACCGAATTCGTTGACAAACGATTCGCCAGACAGTATGTATCGGCGAGGTGAGATATCAGTCTTCGTCAACCCGCAGGATAGCAGGGTTTTCGCTTGGGTCAGTCAAACGTTTTAGCGTTAATAAAACCCGAAACCAGCAGGCAATCATGGCGAAATAAATGGTTGAAAATCGCGCAATCATGTATATCAGTTGTTTGGCTCGTGTTTAGCTATCGGAATGGCCAGCCGCCGCCTCGGCGCGCTCGGCATTCCATGCAACGAGCGCCTCGTGGACCGCCTTGGCAACATCGGCAGGTATGCCGCGAACTTCCGCGATCTCTTGCTCGCTCGCCGCGCGCAAACGCTTCATCGAGCCAAAATGGCGCATAAGGGCACGTTTTCTGGTGGGTCCCACGCCTGGAACGTCATCGAGTACCGAAACCGTCATGGCTTTATCGCGCAACTCGCGATGGAACGTGATGGCAAAACGGTGCGATTCATCGCGAACCTGTTTAATTAGATAGAGCGACGCGGACCCGGTCGGCAGCACGACGGGAGTCTCGTCCCAAGGCACAAAAACTTCCTCATCGGCCTTTGCCAAGCCACAAACCGGTATATCGAGCCCAAGAGCCTCAAGTTGCTTGATCGCAGCGGTCAATTGCGGCTTACCGCCATCGACAACGAGCAAATCGGGGCGCGAGCCAAAGCGCTCGTCGACCATGCGCTCGGGAGCATAGCGTCGTCCCAAAACCTCGGACATCGACACGAAGTCGTTTGCCTCGTCCAATTCGGCCTGAATTTTAAAACGACGGTACTGGCTCTTGTCGGCGCGTCCGTTGGTAAACACCACCATCGAGGCGACGGTAAAGGTTCCATGCAGCGTCGAGATATCGAAGCACTCGATACGCATCGGCGGCGCCGGCAGCGCCAGCGCGCTTTCGAGCTCCAGGAGCGCTTGATTGGTGCGGTCGTCAGCGTACCCCGTTCGCATCATGTAGCGCATGAGGGCATGGCGCGCATTTTTGGATGCCATATCGAGCAAACGGTGCTTTTCGCCACGCTGCGGCCTATGGAGATGGCAGGAACGCTCGCGCTTGCCTGCAAGCCACTCCCCCAGCGCCTCTGCATCCTCAAGCTCGACAGAGAGGTTTATCTCAGCTGGAATATCAGCCGTCTCGTCGTAATAGCGCTTAAGAAAGCCCGACTGGAGCTCTTCCTCGTCAACATCAAGACCCTTGTCGAGAATGAACTCGCAGGTGCGAACCGTTCGGCCCTCGCGAACGACGAAGACGCAAGCGGCAGAGATGGTCTCCTCGCGATAGAAACCGATGACATCGATATCGACACTGGAGGGAAAAACGACTTGCTGACGATCGTCCAGACCCCTGATGACCTCCAAACGACGTTTGACGCGTGCCGCGCGCTCAAAGTCGAGCGCCTCGGCGGCATCCGTCATCTCGGAGGTCAGCTCATCGACGACATCCTTGCGATGGCCCGACAAAAAGCGCTCGACGCGCTTGACGTTCTTGGCATAGTCTGCCGGAGAAATCGCGCCGACACACGCACCCGGGCCGCGCCCGACATGGTAGTCAAAGCAGGGGCGCCCGTTTTGCGCGCAAATCATATTGACGATGTCTTCCTCGCCCTTGTGGGACTCGACGATACGACGACAACGACGCCACTCCGCACAAGAAGCCGAGCAGATCGGGATCACCTTGCGCAGCGTATCTATCGTCTCACGTGCCGCACGGCTATCGGTATAGGGTCCAAAATAGCGCGTTCCCGGCTTATGGCGCTCACGCGTGTATTTGATAGCTGGGAACAGATCGCTCTTGGTGATAGCGATAAAGGGATAGCTCTTGTCATCCTTGAGGTCGACATTAAAGTACGGATGGTATTGACCAATCAAATTGCGCTCGAGCACCAACGCCTCGTGCTCGGTCTCCACCACGATATAGTCAAAGCTCGCCACCAGCTGCATCATCAGCGGGATCTTTTGGCGCTCATCCTGCAGCGTCACGTACTGGCGCATACGGGAACGCAGGTTTTTCGCCTTGCCAACGTAGATGACATCGCCCTTGGCATCCTTCCAAAGGTAGCATCCGGGCTGCGTGGGAACGCGCGAAACCTGCTCAGCGAGTGTTGGAATGTTGTCGTGACCGGCCACACGCACCTACTTGCGACGAAGCAGCGCCGAGACCTCGGGCATCTTAAGGACGACGGCAAGGCCAAAGGTAACAGCAAGCGAGACGACACCGGCAACGCAAACGTAGCCAAGAGTAATCAGAATCGAGCCGCCAAGTGCGCCGACTAAGTGCTCAAGCGCCCACATGACGCCGGCGCCTGCGGCAGCACCCAGGCCACCGAGCAAAAGGCCAAAGAAACCGCCATGCAGGATAGATTTGACCTGAAGGCCACGCAGACGACGACGCAGCCACCATAGCGAACATCCGACCAAGATCACGTAGTCGACGACATACGAAAGCGCGATTGCCGGCATACCGAAGCCCAGCACAACGCCAAACAGCAGAACCGAGCCGGCCTGGCCGATGGCGGAATACAGGCAATAGCGGCTATAGGGCTTCATGTCGAGCAAGGCAGAGAAGCTCTTCTGCATCAACACGACCACGCCGTAGAGCGGCAGCGAGAACGCCAGGTAGACAAGGAACTCGGACACCAGCGCCACGCCGGACTCATCAAACTTGCCGGCACAGTAAATCATGTTGAGCGGACGCGCGAAGACAATCAGGTACAGCGCGAACGGAATCAGGAAGAACAGCATCTGGGCGACGCCACGCGAAATGCCCGTGCGAACGCTGTCGTAATCCTTCTCCTGTGCGTCGTGAGAGAGCTCGGTATAGAGCGCCGTCGAAAGCGAGGCGGCAATCAGCGCGTAGGGCAGCGTGTACCACAGGCGCGCATAGGCGATGACGGAAGGACCAGTCTCGGGCTGGACCACCAGCGCGGCAGCGTTGGTGATAGAAGTCGAGACAAACATGCACACCGTGGCGAGCAGCGTCGGGATACCGAGCGCAATCGTCTGGCGCAGCGCGGGGTCCTTAAAGTCGATATGGATATGGGGATGCACGCCGTGCTTGCCAAGCGCGGGGATCTGACATGCCATCTGAACAAAGACACCGAGGGTCGTACCGGCCGCAATTAAGATGATGCCGGCACGTTCGCCAAACTGTGCGGACACGGGCGCAAAACCCATAAAGCTCGCAATGACGATCACATTGTTGAGGACCGGGGCAAACGTCGACCAGAAGTAGTCGCGGTGTGCGTTGAGAACGCCCGAAAACACCGAGCCCAAACCATAGAACAGAATCTGGATGGCAAAGAAACGGAACATGAACGCAGCGGTATCCATGCTGCCGCCGTCACCCGAAAGGAACGATTGCGTCCAGATAAAGCCCGGGGCGAACACGGTCCCCAGCAACGAAATGCCACCCAGCACCAAAAGCAGAATGCCGAGCAGGTTGCCCACGTACTCGTTCGAGGCCTCGCGACCCTGCTCACGCCTCACGCCCATGTACACGGGCAAAAACGCCGTCACGAGCATGCCGCCCATCACGAGTTCGTAGAGCATATTGGGCAGGTTGTTGGCGACCTGATAGGAGGACGAGAGTAGCGACATGCCGATAGCGGCCGCCATTGCCCACGTGCGGATAAAACCGGTAACGCGAGACACGATGGTCAGGATGGTCATAAGCCCGGCGGAACGACCAACCGTGGAGTAGTCCGACGAGCCCATGTCGTCAGTGTCATCTCGCGACGAAGAAGCTTCGGATGAGGGTGTCTGAGGCGCAGATTCTCTTGCAAAATGAGCTCCGCGCTTCAATTCTTCCTGCGGCATCGCTCAGTCCTCTCTCGTAATCGCGGCAACCGTCGCCCCGCAAAATGCAATTAAATCATCGGGTGCAAGCTCGAGCTGATAACCACGCTTGCCTCCCGAAATAAAAATGGTATCCCAAAGGACACATGTCTCATCAATGAGCGTCCGGTAGCGGTTTTTCATACCGACCGGGCTGCAGCCGCCACGAACGTAGCCAGTCGCCGCAAGCAAATCCTTCACATGCATCATGGCCAAGGACTTCTCCCCCGCGGCACGCGCGGCGGACTTTAGATCGAGCTCGTCGGCAACAGGGATGCAGCACACGACATAGTCGTTGGACGGTGTCACGCAGACCAAAGTCTTAAATCCTTGACCGGGCTCCTCGCCAAGCTGCTCCGAAATCGCGACCCCCAGGCCCACCGACTCATCACCATCGTCTTCGTACGTATGTAGAACATAGGAAATGCCGGCACTTTCCAGCTCGCGCATCGCATTGGTTTTTGGCGTCTTTACAGCCTTTGCCATGACATATCCTTTCCCTCGCATTCGGACGCAAGGATTAAGTATATGTCCAATTCGACTGCATACGTCACATCGGCACAGCAAGCGCCATCGAATCACAAGGAGTCGATGGCGCCCATAAACTGAATCGCCTATTTATTGAGCATCAAGTTGAGCCTGACGCTCCCGGTCACGCCTGAGCAACGGCGCCAAAAACTTGCCCGTATAACTCTGCGGACAGTCCGCAACCTGCTCCGGTGTGCCCGAAACCACGACGGTTCCGCCGCCGTTACCGCCTTCGGGACCCATATCGATCAGGCGGTCGGCAACCTTGATGACATCAAGGTTGTGCTCAATCACCAGCACCGTGTTGCCCGCATCGACCAAGCGCTGCAGCACATCGAGCAGCTGGCGGACGTCCTCAAAATGAAGGCCGGTCGTCGGCTCGTCCAAAATATAGAACGTCTTGCCCGTCTGGCGTCGATGAAGCTCCTTGGCGAGCTTCACACGCTGCGCCTCGCCGCCCGAGAGCGTCGTGGCGGGCTGGCCCAGGCTCACGTAGCCTAAGCCTACATCGTACAGCGTCTGGAGCTTGCGCTTAATCTGCGGGATATTCCCAAAGAAGGCCAGCGCCTCGGTGACGCTCATGTCGAGCACGTCCGAGATGGTCTTGCCACGGTAGGTGACCTCGAGTGTCTCGCGGTTGTAGCGTTTACCGCCGCAAACTTCGCAGGGAACGTAGATATCGGGAAGGAAGTGCATCTCGATCTTGATCTGCCCGTCGCCCTTGCACGCCTCACAGCGCCCGCCACTCACATTAAAGGAGAAACGACCCGGCGAGTAGCCGCGCGCCTTCGACTCCGGCGTACTCGCAAACAGCGCGCGAAGATCATCCCACAGGCCGATATAGGTAGCAGGGTTGGAACGCGGCGTGCGGCCAATCGGCGACTGGTCGATATCGATAACCTTATCGATACACTCGATGCCCTCGATTTTTTTATACGGACCCACGGGGCGCGTCGAGCGGTGAATGGCATTCGTAAGGGCAGGCGCAATGGTGTCGGTAACCAGGGAGCTCTTGCCCGATCCCGACACGCCGGTAACAACCGTAAGCGTACCAAACTCGATCTTGGCAGTAACGTTTTTGAGGTTGTTGGCTCGAGCGCCCGTAATTTTAAGGCAGCCGCGACCGGGCTTGCGCCGTTCATCAGGCACCCGGATCATTCGTTTGCCGGTCAGATAAGCGCCCGTCATCGACTCAGGACACGCCATGATATCGGCAGGCGTTCCCGCCGCGACTACATGCCCGCCGTTGACGCCGGCGCCGGGCCCCATGTCGATCACGTAGTCGGCGGCACGGATTGTATCCTCGTCGTGTTCGACGACGATAACGGTATTGCCGATATCGCGCAGGCGCTCGAGCGTCTTGATCAGGCGCTCGTTATCACGCTGATGAAGACCGATCGAGGGCTCGTCCAGAATATAGAGCACGCCCATGAGACCCGCGCCGATCTGCGTTGCCAGTCGAATACGCTGTGCCTCGCCACCGGAAAGCGTCGCCGAGGCACGGTCGAGGGTCAGATAGTCAAGTCCGACATCGACCAGAAAGCGCAGGCGCTCCAGGATTTCCTTAACGATGCGCCCGCCGATAAATTGTTGGCGCTCGGTAAGCTCCAAACCCTCAAAAAACTCGAGCGACTCGCGGCACGATAGGCAGCAGACCTCGTAAATGGACTTACCGCCTACGGTAACGGCGAGCATCTCGGGGCGCAAACGAGCGCCGTGGCAACTCGAGCACGGCTCCTCGCGGATGTACTTCTCCAAGCGCGCCTTGGTGTTCTCATTCGTCGTCTCGGTATAGCGCTCGTACAGGATATTGCGCACGCCCGAGAACTTGGTGTCCCACTGGCTGCGGCGTCCATCGAGCTTTTGATAGTCGACCGAGATCTTCGTATCGCCCAGACCATCCAAGAATGCACGACGCACGCGAGGGGGCAAGTCCTCCCACGGCGTATCGGCGCTCACCTTAAAGTGTTTGCAGACCGCAGCAAAAATCTGCGGATAGTAGTTCGAATTGCCAAACAGGCTACCAAAGACTCCGTCGGCAATGGACTTCGAGGGGTCCTCGATCAGCGCCTCGGCATCAACGGTTTTCTTAAAGCCCAGGCCGTCGCACTCAGGACATGCGCCATAGGGAGCGTTAAACGAAAAATCACGCGGCTGAAGATCGTCAATGGAGTGTCCATGCTCCGGGCACGCCAAGGCCAACGAATACTCCAGCAGCTCGCCCTCGGTCCCCTCGGGAGCATCACGATCGGGCAGCATGTACACGTTTACATTGCCGTGAGCCAGCGCGGTCGCCTGCTCAACAGACTCGGCGATACGGCCCAGAGAATTCTCACGGATCACGATGCGATCGACCACGACCTCGATATCGTGCTTGAATTTCTTATCCAGATCGATCGGATCGTCGAGCGAGCGCACTTCACCGTCGACACGCACGCGGCTAAAGCCCTCGGCGCGAAGGTCCTCAAACAGTTTGGTGTACTCGCCTTTTCGCCCGCGCACCACCGGTGCCAGCACAAACGCGCGGCGGCCCTCCCCCGCCGCCAAGACCTTGTCGGCAACCTGGTCGGTCGTCTGGCGCTCAATGACGCGGCCGCATTCGGGACAGTGCGGGGTGCCCACACGGGCGAACAGCAGGCGCAGATAGTCATAAATCTCGGTTACGGTGCCAACCGTCGAGCGAGGGTTTTTAGACGTCGTCTTTTGGTCGATTGATACCGCCGGCGAAAGGCCGTCGATTGAATCCAAGTCGGGTTTGTCCATCTGGCCCAAGAACTGGCGCGCATAGCTCGAAAGGCTCTCGACGTATCGACGCTGGCCCTCGGCATAGATAGTGTCAAATGCCAGCGAACTCTTGCCCGAGCCAGAAAGACCGGTAATGACCACGAGCTGGTCACGCGGAATGGAAACATCGATATCACGGAGGTTGTGCTCACGAGCGCCGCGAATAACGATAGAAGAATCAGACATGGAAGCTCCTTGCCCCCTATTGCATCGAATCATACTGCCGATGAGTTTAGCGCACTCGACGCGCACAGATGTTCGTAATACAAGATTCGCAGACCTTTAGCTTTGCGTATCAGGCGCTTTGTTTCTCGAAATGCCGTGGAAAGGTTACAGTAATCTAATACTGAACTTAATTTGCCGTAACAGAGGAACGTCCATGACCGAAGATATCCCCCTTGAAATCACTTCGAGTGACATGGCCAATCTGCCCATATTCATCGCCGCCCTTATCGTGGCCGCCGTCGTCGTGCGCGTGTATTTTTCAATCAAACGCAATGAAAAGCCGCCCATTGCCCGCGCCTTTTGGTGCGCGACGCTCCTCATCCCGCTCGGCATGGTAGCTGCATGGATTACGAATCAATTGCTCGTAAATGAGGACAATTCCCTATGGGTCCTTTCTTATTCGGCGCTCGGTGCTACCGCCGTCATACTTCTTGTCGAGCCCTTGGTTTCGGGACTTATCGACCAAACCGATCTTGCGACGGGAACGGTTGCCTGTATTTGCCGTGACATCCTTGTCATCGCCGCTGTTTCAGCGCTCTCGTTCGTTTCACTCGAAATTGCCTGTAACGAAACGTTCTATCGCATTCCCGCCAACTCATTCGGGTTTTCCGTCGGGCTGCTCGCGACGGTTCTGCTCTCCCTTTATTTGCTGGGACAGCGTCATGGAGGCGTCATGGCCCTCGTGCCCGTCGCCTGTTGCATCCTTGGCATTGCCGAGCACTTCGTCATAACGTTTAAAGGCGAGGCCATCCTGCCAAGCGATATCTTGGCCCTTGGCACCGCAATGGAAGTGAGTGAGGGATACGAGTTTACCTTTACCGCCGGAATCGTAACCTCTCTAGCCCTGCTGGAGATTTCCCTAGGGCTTCTTTCGCTTATCCGACCGAGAAAGCTCCGTACGCCCACCCATGTCTTCCCCGCAATCGCCGCTAACCTCTGCGCTTTTCTGCTAGTGACCGTTATGGGGCTCTCGGGCTTTTCCAGCATCGACTTGGAGCAGGCGCTGAATTTTGGATTTGACCGTTGGCAGCCCATCACCACGTATGCGTCTCAGGGTTTTATCACTTCGTTCACCGAAATGGTCAACGAGTTGCCCATTGAGAAGCCCGAAGACTATACGCCCGATGAGGCGCAGAGCATCGAGCAGAAGCTCGCCGCCACCTACGACAGCACGTATGGCTCGAGCGAGCAGCGCGCGGCGGCCGTTGCCCAGTTCAATGAAATCAAGCCGACGATTGTTGCCGTCATGAATGAGAGTTTTAGCGACCTTTCGTGCTTTGAGCAGCTCCAGGCGGCCGGGTACACCGGCCCCGCATTCTACAACTCGCTTCCCGACACACTTGTTCGCGGCACCATGCTCGCTTCGGTCGCCGGTGGCGGAACGGCGAACTCCGAATTCGAATTTTTGACCGGAGCGACAACGGCCTTTGTCGGATTAGGCAAAATCCCCTATCAGCTATATCAGATGAATGGCGTCAACAGCCTGGCAAAGGACCTTAAGGAGCTTGGGTATACCGCTACCGCTATGCACCCGCAAAACCCCGTCAACTACCATCGAGATAAAATCTATCAGCAGCTGGGCTTTGGAGACTTTCTTTCTATCGGCGATTTCGAAGGTGCGCCCTGTTACCATGCCGGCGTATGCGACTACGCCACCTACGACAAGATACTCGACCTGCTTAGAACCGACGAAGCCCCGCAGTTCATCTTTGACGTCACGATGCAAAATCACGGCGGCTACGACTATGGCACCGTTCCCGCCGAGGAGCTGACAAACTATTGGGTCGAGGGAGCCAGCGACGGCGCCAATAGCGCGCTCAACACCTATCTCACCTGCATCAACGCATCCGACCGGGACCTCGAGTACTTTATCAACGAGCTCCGCAATATCGGCAGACCGGTTGTCCTTGTCTTTTTTGGCGACCATCAGCCGAGCGCCGCAACGACCCTCAACGACGAGCTGTACCCTCAGGAAGATACGGCAGACCACGCTTTCCGTAACTACCAGTCGACATATTTCGTCTGGGCTAACTATGAAATCGCCGGCAATACCGAGCTCAACGTCTACGACACCGTCGGGGCAAACGAGATTGCAGCCATTACCCTTAATAAGATCGGCGCCCCGCTCACCGACTATCAAAAGGCTCTGCTTGCAACAAGGTCAGATGTGCCCACCATCAATGTCGCCGGCTACCTTGGTGCCGACGGGCTGCGCTACGACTTGGAATCTGAAGACAGCCCATACGCCTCGACGATCGACAAGCTGCAGCGCATGCAATACCTCGAGTTCGCCAGCAAAGTTCAGTAAGCCCGCCCATTCGCTTGGACCCATCGTATTGCAAGCACGCTCGGCCCAAATGCATCGTAAATGACTCCCGCTCGCAAACGAGGGTACAATGACGCTCGTGTCACATCACGGGGCCCCGGCCCCAACATATACAAAGGAGTCATACATGGGTTGCGAGCACGCACAGGCCGCCGGCGGACAAACGTCGCCGTCGCAATTTGAGGAGAATACGCTGTCCGAGGTCAAACGCGTCATCGCCGTGCTTTCCGGCAAGGGCGGTGTCGGCAAGTCGTTTGTCACCGGTGCCATCGCCACCGAGCTTGCCCGTCACGGCCACAAGGTCGGCGTCCTCGATGCCGACATCACTGGTCCCTCTATCCCCAAGATGTTCGGTATGAGCGGACGCCACGTCCATGCCCTTGGCAACCTCATGCTGCCTGAAATCTCCGAGCACGGCGTCAAGGTCATGAGCTCCAACCTTCTGCTCCAAAACGAGACCGACCCCGTCCTTTGGCGCGGTCCGGTCATCGCAGGCGCCATCAGGCAGTTCTGGAGCGAGACCTCGTGGGGCCCCATCGACTACCTGCTGGTCGACATGCCTCCGGGAACAGGCGACGTCGCGCTCACCGTCTTCCAGTCACTGCCCGTCGACGGCATCGTCATCGTCACGAGCCCGCAGGATCTGGTCTCGATGATCGTCGCCAAGGCGGTCAACATGGCCGAGAAGATGAACGTCCCCATTCTGGGCATCGTCGAGAACATGAGCTATATTGAGTGCCCCGACTGCGGCAAGAAGATCGAGGTCTTTGGCAAGAGCAAGCTCCCCGAGGTCGCAGAGCGCTATAACCTCGACATCTTGGGCACGCTTCCCATTAATCCGGCACTCGCCGAGGCCTGCGATAAGGGCGAGGTTGAGACCGCGCTGCCCGATGGCATGTTGCCCAAAGCAGTCTCTGCCGTCGAGGCTATTACCCCGCACGAGACCGACGAGGCCTAAGTGAACACGAGCGCCTTCTATGACGTCCTGGTAATCGGCGGCGGGGCTTCAGGCCTCGCCGCCGCCATTACGGCCGCACGTGCTGGCAAAAGCGTCTGCATCGTTGAGCGCGATGTCGCCTGCGGCCTTAAGCTCCTTGCGACCGGTAACGGCCGCTGCAACCTCTCCAACGAATCGATTGATCCTCAGCGGTATAACCACCCCGCATTCGTCGAATCTGTCATGGGCCCCCAACCCGAACAAAAGCTTATGGGTTTCTTCTCCTCGCTGGGCATCATGACAACCTCCGAGGAAGGCCGACTGTACCCGCGCTCCCTTCGCGCCGAATCGGTGCGCGACGCACTTCTCAACGTTTGCGACCGCCTAGGTATCACCTTAATCTGCGGAGCCAACGTTGCCTCGGCGCACAAAGCTTCCGAAGGCTGGACACTCCAAATAGACCGTCCAGCGCGGGCACTCAAGGCAAAAAAGCACGACGACCGAAAATCGAAGCTCCGCTCGCTTCGGAAAGCGCTCGCCGATGTCCCTCGCAAGAACGAGGCCCTGCAGGCACATGTCGTAATTATCGCCACGGGTGGTAACCCCACTGGTATCGCCGATACGTTTCGCCTCCCCCTCACTTCGCTGCGCCCCATCCTCTGCCCCGTATCGGCAACGGTCGTCGGCGATCGGGCGGCACTCAAGACGTTGGATGGCCTGCGCGTCCGCGCCCGCTTGACGCTCGCCCGCAATCATAATGAGCTCTGGCACGAAGACGGTGAAGTCCTGTTTCGAACCTTCGGTATCTCGGGCGTTGCCGCCTTTAACCTCTCCCGTCGCGTCCAGCGCGGAGACACGATTCTGCTCGACGTTTTCCCCGACCTCTCCAAAGACGAGTTGCTCGATATGCTCAACCAGCGAGTTGAGTTGCTCGGCGGCTTTTCACCCCGCGACCCCCGCTGGCTCGACGGCATGCTCGCCCCGCAGTTCTCACACGTTGTCTGCGCCGCATTCGAACAGTGCCACCCCGGGTCGCACGACGTCATCCATCTGGTCTCAATCCTCAAGCACTTTAAGCTGCTCGTCGAGGGAACGACAGAGGAGCG
>CAUASQ010000047.1 GCA_958431945.1 uncultured Collinsella sp.
ATGAACGAGACTCGTGGCTGTGCGCGCAACGCGTACGCCACGGGTCTTTTTTGTTACTCCCCCAAGAGGTACACGCGGGCCCGCCCGCAGAGAGGGAGCCAGACTATGGGACTCGCAGAGCTCGTGTTGCTCGCCGTTGGCCTTTCGATGGACGCCTTTGCCGTTTCCATCTGCAAGGGCCTCGGCATGAAAAAGATCAACCTTAAAGTCGCCGTGGTGCTCGGCCTGTTCTTTGGCGGCTTTCAGGCCGGCATGCCCGTAATCGGATGGGCGCTCGGCAGTCAATTCATGGGCATCATCGGACCCATCGACCATTGGATCGCCTTTATCCTTTTGGCCTTCATCGGCGGCAAAATGCTGTGGGAAGCCTTTACCGAAGACGAGGATGAAGGCGACGGCAAGGATGCCGAAAAGATTGACCTGGGCGAGTACCTGATCCTCGCCATCGCCACCTCAATCGACGCCCTGGCCGTGGGCATCTCGTTCGCCGCGCTTTCGGTCGACATCGTTCCCGCTGTATCGCTTATCGGCGTCACAACGTTTATCTTCTCCGTCGCCGGCGTAGCGATCGGCCACACCTTTGGCGCGCGCTACGAAAAACCCGCCACCATCGTGGGTGGCGTCGTACTCGTCCTCATCGGGCTTAAGATCTTGCTTGAGCACCTTGGAATCCTCGCACTGTAACGAATAACGGCCGCCCGGCATTACGCCAGGCGGCCGTTTTCATAGCCAGCCGTTTTAGAGCGGCTTAACCAAGGCGACCCTTACGCGGCAAGGCGCTTGAGGACGTCGATGAGCAGCTCGTAGAAGCGCTCGGCAGAAGCGAGCTCCATGCTCTCGTCCGGGGTGTGGACATCGGAGAGTGTCGGGCCCACGGCGATGGCGTCCAGACCGTGCAGGGCCTCGGCAAACAGGCCGCACTCAAGGCCGGCGTGAATGGACTCGATGCGCAGCTCGGAGCCAAAGAGTTCACGGTAGCTCTCGACAAAGACGTCGCGGACCGGCGAATGCTCGGCATAGCTCCAGCCGGGATACTCGAACTCGAACTTGGCGTCGAAGCCCAAGACATCGGCCAGCGTCTGCAGGCGGTCCTTGAACTCGTTCTGCAGCGAGGTGATCGAGGAGCGCGGGGACAGCATGATCTTGACCTGGTCGTCGGAAGTGGCGACCACGCCGATGTTGGAGGAAACCTCGACGGAGCCGTCGGTGGCGACGTTGCGGCGAATCACGCCATTAGGGGCAAGACGCAGGGCGCGGATGAGGGCAAGCGCGGACTTCTGATCCATGGCCTCGACCTCGGCGCCGTCGGCAATCTCGACGGTGCAGGTAAAGCCGGGGTCGAAGACCTCGAGCTCGGCAGTGACGTCGGCGATGATGTCCTTTGCGATCTGGGCCGCGGCCTCGGCGGCAGCGTGGTCGGCGTAAACCAGCACAGCCTTGCACTCACGGTTGATGGCGTTGTCCTTAGTGCCGCCGTTAAAGCTGACGATGGCGGGCTCGCCGGCGACCATCAGGCGGTCGATGATGCGGGCCATGATGAGGTTGCCGTTGCCGCGCTCCAGGTTGATATCGCTGCCGGAGTGACCGCCCAGCAGGCCGGAGATGTCGAGCGTGAGGGTGCTGCCGGTCTTGTGCTCGCGCGCGATCGGGCAGGTGTAGGTAACGACGACGCCGCCGGCGCAGCTGACGGTGGCAACGCCCTCTTCCTCGGAGTCAAGGTTGATCATGGTGCGGGCGCTGATCTGGGACTTGTCGAGCGTCTCAGCGCCGACCAGGCCAGTCTCTTCGTCGGTGGTGAATACGCACTCGAGAGCCGGATGGACAATCGAATCATCGTTGAGCACGGTAAGCATAAGCGCGACGGCAATGCCGTTGTCGGCACCCAGGGTGGTGCCGTTGGCGGTAAGGACACCATCCTTGACGACCAGGTCGATACCATCGGTCGTAAAGTCGTGCTCAACGGAGCCCAACTTGTCGCACACCATGTCGATATGGCCCTGCAACATCACGGTCGGGGCGTTCTCGGCACCGGCAGATGCGGGCTTGCGAATGATGACGTTGTAGACCTCGTCCTGGTACACGTCAAGGCCGCGCTCCTTGGCAAACGCAACCAGGAAATCGCTGATGCCCTTCTCGTTGCCAGACCCACGGGGGATCGCGCTAACCTCCTCAAAGAAATGGAACAGCTGGGCGGGCTCGTAGCCAGTAATCTTGTAGTCCATGGTGCCTCCTTGGCGCAACTGGTTAGACAATAAGACATGCGCCTTGTATATTCCCAGACTTCGTTTGCATAAACCAGTCGAAAACGCCGAGCGCTCTCGCATCATCGGCTAACGGCGAGGAAACGCCACTTTATCAAGATAAAGCAGGTTAGACGGGCCGCGCCGAAGGGACGTTGGATCCTTCAACCAACTTCAACGCCTGTTGAACGTTAATGCATACACCATTGGTATGCTTAATAAGATTCTTGTCCTCGGTCACGACGTAATCGGCATCAATGCGATTGGCGACGCCCAGCATCAGGTCGTCCTCAAAGTCGTTGTGATGATACTTGAACACAAAGGAGTCGAAGACCTCGTCTGCACCGACCGAGGCAATAATCGACTTTTGCCGAATCAGGCGAACACACGCCCACGCTGTCTCGTCGGCACCGGCGATGGTTTCGGGAGTGAGAGCCCCCTCACGGCGGGCGTCGGCCTTCATCGTCCTTCCCAGAATGTAATAGACGTCTTTGACAGACAGGGAGGACGAGAAGAGGACGATATCCTCCGCTTCCGCCGCGCGAGAAAGGAGCTCGACTATCGGCCTGGTCGCATTCGTACGAGCGAGAAAGTAATCTAGCCAGACGTTCGTGTCGATCAACAGCTTGAGCACACGTTTCGTTCCGACGCCGCTCATAATTCGATCCAATCGCTGAATCTCTCGCTCATCATTTGATCGTATAACTCGTCGTAATCAAAGGCCTCATCGGGGCTCGGCCTCTGAATCGAGAACCGCTCATAAAAATTCGAAATTAACGCAGCCCCTTCCGAGACGCGGGACGAACTCGCCTTCGATCGTATGTCGTCAGGCAGGACTTCGTCATCATTCTTTTTTTCGACGGGCATATGACCGTTCTCGGTCAAGTACTGCCACAGCTCCCTCACAGCTTGTGACGGCGTCATGCCAATATGAGTCAGTACGGCGTCTCCTGCCTCTTTGAGCTGGCGATCTATACGCACGTTCATCTGAACTGGCCGCGTGTCGAGTATTGATGTAGGCATATCAACTCCTTTGCTATACTGAATCTCAATTTCAGTATAGCACGGCAGATTGAAGCACATTTCAATAGAAACGGGGGCGCCTCCTTATCGGAAACGCCCCCGTTATACAAGGTATGTTTAATCCCTACAGCGCGCCGGAACCGGCTTGCATCATGCCGCCGGGACCCGAGCTCACGCCGCCGCTCACGGGCGCGGCGTTGCCGGTGTGCGGCGCCGCCGGAGCGGTATCGCCACCGAGCGTGCCCGCCGGACGCGGTGCCGGGATCTCGCCCGTGCCATGGCTAAAGACAAACTTGCCGTCGGCCACATCGCACAGGACGGTATCGCCCTCGCCCCACTCGCCGGCCAGCAGCTCCTCGGACAGCGGATCCTCGATGAGCTTTTGGATGGCACGACGCAGCGGACGCGCACCGTTGGTGAGGTCGGTGCCCTCGGCCACGATCTTGTCGTAGGCCGCATCGGTGAGCTTGATGTTCATGCCGTTGGCAATCAGACGCTGACGCAGGTCGTCCACCAGCAGGTGCGCGATCTTGGTCAGGTTCTCGCCCGAAAGCTTCTGGAACACCACGATGTCGTCGATACGGTTGAGCAGCTCGGGGCGGAACAGGCGCTTGAGCTCGCCCATCGCACGGCCCTTGATCTCGCTCGAGGTAAGGCCCTGCTCGCCGGTGGTGCCGAAGCCAACGCTCGCATCCTGCGCAATCTCGCGGGCGCCCACGTTGGACGTCATGATGATCACGGTATTACGGAAGTCGACCGTCTTGCCCTGGCTATCGGTCAGGCGGCCCTCCTCCAGCACCTGCAGCAGAATGTTGAAGATATCGGGGTGCGCCTTCTCGATCTCGTCGAACAGCACGACCGAATACGGGTGACGACGAACGGCCTTGGTGAGCTGACCGCCCTCGTCATGGCCAACGTAGCCCGGGGGGCTACCGATAAGCTTGGAGACCTCGAACTCGCTGCCGAACTCCGACATGTCGAAGCTGATGAGCGCGTCCTTGCTGCCAAAGAGATACTCGGCGAGCGTCTTGGCGAGCTCGGTCTTGCCCGTGCCGGTGGGGCCCAGGAAGATAAAGCTGCCGCCGGGGCGACGCGGATCCTTGAGCGGCGAGCGACTGCGGCGCACGGCCTTGGCAACGGCCTCGACGGCCTCGTCCTGGCCGATAATGCGGGTCTTGAGCACGCTTTCGGCCTGTAGCAGGCGACGGCTCTCGCTCTCGGTAAGCGAGGACACCGGCACGCCCGAGGTCACGGACACGATATCGGCGATCTGACTCACATCGATGGTGAGCGGGCTGGCGTCGAGCTCGGCGGTCCAGGCGGCCTTGGCCTCGGCGAGCTCAATCTCGGCGGCCTTCTGCCGCTCGGTAATCTCGGCGGCCTTGTTCATGTCGTCGCTCTCGGTGGCCTCCTGCGCGGCGGCCTTAAGCTCCTCCACGCGATGCTCGGCCTCGCGCACCGGCTCGGGCGCGCGGTTGGCGGCGATGCGGGCGCGGGCGGCGGCCTCGTCAATGAGGTCGATGGCCTTATCGGGCAGGAAGCGATCCTGGATGTAGCGGTCGGAGAGGTTCGCGGCGGCCTCGATAGCACCCTGCGTATAGCGCACATGGTGGTGCTCCTCGTAGCGCGGCTTGAGCGCGGTCAGGATCTTGACCGTGTCCTCGACGCTCGGCTCCTCGACATCGATGGTCTGGAAGCGACGCTCGAAGGCCGGGTCCTTGGTGAGGTACTTGCGGAATTCCTCGGCCGTGGTGGCGCCGATAATCTGGAAGGCACCGCGCGCGAGCACGGGCTTGAGCATGGAGCTCGCGTCGATGGAGCCCTCGGCAGAGCCGGCACCGATGATGGTGTGCATCTCGTCAATAAACAGGATGACGTCGTCAGCTTCGGTGGCCTCCTGGATCACGTTCTTGAGGCGCTCCTCAAACTCACCGCGATACTTGGCGCCCGCAACGAGGCCCGGCAGGTCGAGCGTCCAGATGTTCTGGTTCATAAGGTTCTCGGGCACGTTGCCAGCTGCAATCTGCTGAGCCAGACCCTCGACGATGGCCGTCTTGCCCACGCCGGGGTCGCCCAAGATAAGCGGATTGTTCTTGGTGCGACGCGAAAGGATCTCCATCATACGCTGGACTTCCTTTTCGCGACCAATTACAGGGTCGAGCTCGCCGTCGCGCGCCTTCTGCGTAAGGTTGGTGGCGAACTGCTTAAGCGTATCGGTGCCGCTCCCCTTTTGCTGCGACGCGTCCGAGCCGCTAAAGAACGGCAGGCCCGCACCGGGACGCCCGGCACCGGCGCCGGCGAGCGGACGCTTCTTGTCCTGGTCCTTGGCGGTAAGTTTCTCGATAGCCTTTTTGATGGAAGCAGACGACACACCCAGACGCATGAGGATGTCCATGGCCATGCCGTTGCCCTCTTCGACGATGCCGATGAGCAGGTGCTCGGTCGACACATACGTCTGGTTGTTCTCACGTGCCACGCGGAAGGAGCGCTCCATCACGCTAATGACGAGCGGCGTAAAGGCAAGCTTGGCAGCCTCGGTCTCCTCGCTGGGCTCGGGAACCGTGGTCTGGACCTCCTTGAGGGTGTCCATGATGTCGTCGTAGGAGATATCAAGCGAGCGCAGCGCCTCGGCAGCGATGCCCTCGTCCTCCTTGGCGAGTGCGAGCAGCAGGTGCTCGGTGCCCACCTTATTTGAGTGCAGATCGAGCGCCTCCTGTTTGGCCATCGACATGACCTTGCGCGCTCGATCGGTAAATCTATCTAACATGCTCGTTTCCTTACATGAGTTCATCGAAATCAAAACGCCCGCCCGTCGGCGGCGCTTTTGTCTCTTTACCCACAGGTTGTCTATGTTAACAGCTGGAGGAATATCTATAAACCCGGCTCACATGAATGCAGGTTATGACCGCATCGCGGGACTCACCGCGCGATGCGCGACAGGCGCCCCGCAAGAGAAACCCTAGGCGTCTTTCACCACGTCGGGACTCGTCGCACGCGATGCGCGATAGGCATCGGCCTCCTTGGAGACGCGTTCGAGCAGCTCGGATGTATCGACGCCCTCGACTTGCGCGACCGTTTCCACCGTCTGCATGGCGACCGCCCTCAGGTACGCGCACGCGCTGTCCCCCGGCTGCTCGAGGTCTATCTCCTCGCCGCCCTCCCGGGCAAAGCCGACCGCCATCACAAAGCCCATGATGCCCGAGACCAGAAAGCCCACCGCAAAGCTCGAATCTGCCTTGAGCTCTTCTCCGTCGGGGTGGACGATCTCTCTCACGCGGTCGATGATGATCGTATGGATGCCCTGCACGACCTGCTCGGCGGCACCCGCCCTCATGGTGATGACGATGCGCCGCAGCAGGCAGCGGACGTCGCGCCGGTCGAACGCCGAAAGGTCGCCCTCGCTCGAAAAATGCCAGAGGGCATCGGTGATGAGCTCGTTATCCTGCAGCAGCTGGGCTATGGCGATGGCGACGAGTTCATCGAAATCGTGAAAATAGTAGTAAAACGTTCCGCGATTGCACTGGGCGGCGCGGGTCACCTCGCCAACCGACAGCTCGAAGATGCTGTTGTTCTCGATGAGCTCCCAAAACGCCTCGATGATACGGGTGCGTGCATCGGGCGCATCGGCGTCCTTACGCGGTCTCGCCATGCGCCTCACCGCACCCCTGCGCCTTGGCGTTCATGATGAGCATCTGAAGACGGTTCTCCACGTTGGCGAAGCTCACGTCGGGATCGTAGTCGAGCGGCAGGAACTGCGCCGTGGGATACTGCTCCTTGAGCGCATGGATGAGCCCGCGCCCCACGACATGGTTGGGCAGACACCCGAACGGCTGCAGGATCACGAAGTTGCGGCAGCCGCGTTTGGCGTGCTCGAGGATCTCCGCCGGAATCAGCACGCCCTCGCCCGCATCGAACGTATGGTGCAGGATCTTATCGCTCGCGCGCACGAGCTCGGGCATGCGCGTCGGCGGCTCGTAGAGCGGGCTCGCCGCGCCCAGGCGGTCGCAACGGTCGTGCGCGAGCTCGAACAGGTTGTCCGCCGTGGCGTACCAGGCCTTTTCGGGCAGCGACAGGTCGACGTGGAACTCGCGCGACTGCGCATGCTTGTAGAAATAGGTCTTGCGGATCACGTCGGTCATGCGCGCCTCGATGACCTCGAGCCCGTTGTCCTCGAGGTAGCGCTCGATCTCGTGGTTGGCGCCGAGATGGAAATTGAGCAGGTACTCGCCCACGATGAGAACGGTCGGATGCGGGTTCGAGCGGTCGTACGGAACGGCGTCCATGATCGCAAGCGCGCGTTTGAAGCCCGTCGCCTGGCCTCTCAGCCCGGAGCGCTCCATGCCCTCGATAACCTCATCGAGCGCGCGGTCGAACGCAGCGTCCGCCGCGCCCTTCTCGACCTCGTAGGGACGGATGCGCCTAAGCATGGCCTCGAGGGTATCGATCATGGGAAGACCGTAGGCGATCTGGATGCTCGGGCCAAGGCCGAGCTTGAAGCCCGGATGCGCATTGTGGGCATCGACGTCGTCGTTGGTGAGCACCGGGACATAGTCGTATCCCGCGTCGTCGAGCGCGCGGCGCAGCAGGGGCATGTAGTGCGTCAGGCGGCAGTCGCCGATATACTTGCCAGTCACCACGGCGACGTCGTGCGGGTCGTACTTACCGCTCTCGAGTGCCGCGAGCGCCTCGCCGATCACGATTTGCGCGGGGAAGCAGATGTCGTTGTGCACATAGCGTTTGCCCAGGCGGATGGCATCCTCGCGCCCGATATCAAGGGCCTCGGCGCGCACGCCCTGATTGCGCATCGCCGCGGTCATGAGCCTGCAGAACGCATGGGAGGTGTTGGGGACCAGCGCGATCTTGTCGTGCCGGTCGCGCTTGGTGTACTTGACCTTATACGGGTCGTCGAGCGGATGGACCGCGTGCACCCGGGCGCCCTCGGCACGCTCCTCCGCGCGACGACGGTTGACCGACTCGATAAACGAACGCACGCGAATGCCCATGGGACCGGCGACGTCGCTCTCATCGAGCTTGATCATCATCGGAACCTTGGAGCCCATCTCGCCCATCATGCGCGCGATCTCGTCGGTGAGATACGCATCGTGGCCGCAGCCGAAGCTGCCCATCTGCACGAGCTCGAGCTCGGGCGTCGATGCGACGATGACCGCGCACGACAGCATGCGCGCATGGTAGTTGTTCACGATGTCGATGCGGCTGTTGGAAAGATCGACGTTGCAGACCCCCGGCACCGCATCGGGCGTCAGCACGGGGATGCCGCGCTCAGAGAAGAGCTTGGGCAGCCCGTGGTTGACCAGCGGGTCGTTGTGGTACGGGCGCGAAGCGATCACCACCGCGTAGCCGCCGTCCTCGCGCACGTTCTCGAGCACCTGCCTGCCGCGCAGCTGCAGCTGGTTCTCAAACGTCTGCTGCGCGCGGTCCGCCTGCTCGGTCGCCTTGGCAACCAGGTCGGCATCGATATCGAAGGTCTCCTTGCACCACGCCTTGAGCTGGCGGTTTCGGTCGCCCTCGTCGTACCAGTGGAACAGCGGCGTATCGAACGGAACGCCGAAACGCTCCTCCGGGTTATCGGAATTGCGCATCACGTAGGGGTATCCCTTTACGACGGCGCACATCCACTCGCTGGTAGAGGCGGTGTTTTCGGTGGGCACCGTCGTGATGATGGGCATGAAGATGCGGTCGACGCCGGCGTCGACGAGATTGCGGATGTGCCCGTGGACGAGCTTGGCCGGGAAGCACACGGTGTCGGATGTGACGTGCGCCAGACCGCGCTCGTACATCGCCTTGGTGCTGCGTCCCGAGACGCGCACCTTAAAGCCGAGCGTGCTGAAGAACGTCGACCAGAACGGCATGGTGTCCCAGAACTCGAGCACACGGGGAATGCCGATCGTGACATCGCGCCCCCCGCAGACGGGAACCGTGGGGCACGACTCGAACAGCAGCTTCTCGCGGTCGACAAAGAGATTGGGGGCAGCCGCGGTCCGGTCGCGCCCCGTGCCGGGTGCCTGTGCCTCGCAAGCACCCTGCGGACGCAGCTCCTCCGCCGCGGGAACCTCGCGCACGAGCTCATCCCATGAGATGGCGCCGCCGCGCGGGCAGCGATTGCCCGTGACGTAAAGCGAGCCGTCGCCAAATGCCACGACCGCGCGCTGGCAGCGGTTGTTGCACCGACGGCAGGTAACGCCGCCGAACTCGCGATGCTCGAAGCGCTCCACGGCATCGAGCCCGATAAACGACGTGCCGGCGTCGCCCTTGCGGCATTCCTCGCGCGCGAGCAGGGCGATACCGATAGCGCCCATCAGCCCCGGGTGGGGCGCACGCGTGACGGGTTTGCCCAGATACTGCTCGAATGCGCGCAGCACCGCGTCGTTTCGGAACGTGCCGCCCTGGACGACGACTTTGTCGCCCAGACGGTTGAGATTTGAAACGCGAATGACCTTGGTGAACACGTTCTCGATAATCGAACGGCAGAGACCGGCCATGATGTCGCCCGGACCCTTACCGCGCCGCTGCTCGGAAACGACGCTGCTGTTCATGAACACCGTGCAGCGGCTGCCGAGAACGGCGGGGGCTTTGGACGAAAATGCCTCGGTCGCGATATCCTCAACGGCTATTCCGAGGTTTTTGGCAAAACCCTCGAGGAACGAGCCGCAGCCCGCAGAGCACGCCTCGTTGACGACGATATCGGTCAGCACGCCGTGGTTGAGCCAGATGGCCTTCATATCCTGTCCGCCGATGTCGAGCACGAAGGTCGCATCGGGAACGCATGCGCACGCGGCGCGGGCGTGCGCGACCGTCTCGACCGTATGGTAGTCGGCGTGGAACGCGCGCGCGAAAAGCTCCTCGCCGTATCCCGTGGTGCCCACGGCATCGATCGCAAGCGTGACTCCCGCTGTCTCCCAGCGGTTCTTCAAGCTGACAAGGCCCTGTTGGGCGACGTCGAGCGGTCTGCCGTTATTAGACGCGTAGAACGAATCGACAAGCTCACCCGCCTCATCGACCAGGGCGAACTTGGTCGTCGTGCTCCCCGAATCGATACCGAGCGCCACACGCACCGTCTCTCCGGGCGCATACGCATCCGGACCCTTTGCCGGCGTCTCTTTGCCATGGCGTGCCGTAAAATCCGCCTGCTCGGCAGGTGTGGCAAAAAAGGGCTGGGCAAGACGTCCCTCCCCGCTTGCGGGCGCGACCGTCTCGAGCTTATCCAGCCGGACAAAAGCGTCGGGAAGGTCGATCGGTTGGGACGATGCGAACATGTCGGTCAGCGACAGGGCGGCACCGCGCGCGACCATGATCTGCGGATCGCGCGGGACGATAACCTGATCGTCCGATAGATTCAGTTGCTCCCGGAACACGCGGACCAGCGTGGGGTTGTAGGCGAGCGTACCGCCCTCGAAGATTACCGGCGGCTCGATGTCGATACCCTGGGCCAGACCGCCGATCGTTTGGCGGGCGACCGCGTGAAGCGCCGAAAGCGCCAGGTCGGTGGTAGGAATGCCCTCGTTGAGCAGCGGCTGGATATCGGTCTTTGCGTACACGCCGCAGCGGCCCGAGACCTCGTGGACGGTCGTTCCCCGGCTTGCGAGCTGCTCGAACTCGCCCGATTCGGTGCCGACCCCCATGAGCTTTGCCATCTCGTCGATAAATGCACCGGTACCGCCTGCGCACGAGCCGTTCATGCGCATGTCGGCAACCTCGATGTCTCCCTTATCGTTGGTGCGGAAGAAGATCATCTTGGCGTCTTGGCCGCCCAGCTCGATGGCGCAGCGCGTCTGCGGATAGAACCTGCTGATCGCGAGCGCGTTGGCGACCACCTCCTGAACGTACGAGGCGCCCAGCGCGGTCGCGATATCGCGCGCACCCGAGCCGGTCACCGCAACGCGCAGCGACTCATGGGGAAAGCGCTCGGCGAGCTCGCCGAGCATGGCGCGCACGCTCGCTGTCTGACACGCCCCGTGGCGGCGATATCCCCACCACGCCTCGGTCATATCCTCGTGCATCGCGTAAACTTTGGTCGTCGTCGACCCTACGTCCAGTCCTACTAGCAACGCCATAATGCTCCGTCTCTCGCATTTTTCCTGCTAGAGATATACCACTCTACGTAATACAACAGACTGTTGTATTTAAACTCCGTATAAAAAGCGGCTGCCGAAACGCTTCAGCAGCCGCCGAATGCACCAACAGATTGTTCTGCGCGCTAGCACGTCGGGCAACGGAGCAGCACGGGCCCTCCGGTCATGCGCACCGCTCACGCCCGCGATGTCGCCGAGAGAGCTATCCACGCTTAGGGCTCCAACCAAGCAAGTCGCCCGCGCTCAGCAGATCCCTAAGCGAGCTACTCGCACTCAGGAGCCATAGCCTGCTCCAAGAGCTCGGCATGCTCCTCCTCGAAAACCGTCCCCACA
>CAUASQ010000048.1 GCA_958431945.1 uncultured Collinsella sp.
GGCCCTTGCGGCGTAGTCGCTATTTATTCAGTCCAAGTTTCGGGGCGCAGTTCACTATCCCCTTTGTGGTGGTTTTGGCAGGTTTACCGAGGTTAACTTATGGAGAAGGTATGGCGGCGCGGTTTGTCGCAGCAAAGTAAACCACGGTGAACTATATTGTTTTCAGCAACGGAGCAGGCAATAGGCGATGAAAAAGCCTGCCCTGTTGAGTTTGATTCGCATTCCTCCCCTCTGTGCGATTCAACGGTGTACTTCGGGAACAGGCCCGCTGGCAACTATCTGCCAGCGGGCCTGTTCCTGTTTCGGTGAGGATTCAGCCTCACCGTCTATGTTGTGCGAAGGCGCTTTGTCTAGTACACCATGCCCATGGCGTCCCGAACCTCGGCCAGAGTCTGCTCGGCGATCTCGTTGGCGCGACGGTTGCCCTCGTGCAGCACGTCCTTCACATAGTCCAGATCGTTCTCATAGCGCTGGCGGCGCTCGCGGATCGGCGCGAAGTACTCGTTGACGGCCTCGGTCACGTACTTCTTGAGCTGGCCGGAGCCACCCATGCCAATCTCCTCGGCAATCTCGACCTCGGAACGGCCGGTGCAGATGGCGGCCGTCGAAAGCAGGCCGGACACGCCGGGGCGGTTCTCGGGATCAAACGTGATCATGCGCTCGGAGTCGGTCTGGCTCTTCTTGATGCGCTTGGCCGTCTCCTCGGCGGTCATCGAAATGTTGATGGCGTTGCCGTAGCTCTTGCTCATCTTGCGACCGTCCAGGCCGGGCAGCAGCGGGGTCTCGGACAGCAGCGCGTCGACCTCGGGGAACACCTTGCCGTATCGGTTGTTAAAGCGGCGGGCGATGGTGCGGGTGAGCTCGATGTGCGGCAACTGGTCGCGACCAACCGGCACCACGTTGCCCTTGCAGAACAGGATGTCGCAGGCCTGGTGCACCGGGTAGGTGAGCAGAAGGCCGGTGAGCTCGTGGCCCGAGGCCTCCATCTCGGCCTTGACCGTGGGGTTGCGCGCCAGCTCGGCCTCGGAGACCAGCGACAGGAACGGCAGCATGAGCTGGTTTGCGGCGGGTACGGCGGAGTGCGCGTAGATCATGGTCTTGTCGGGGTCGATGCCGCAGGCAAGGTAGTCCATGACCATGTTGTACACGTTGTCCTGGATGTGCTCGGTCGTATCGCGGTCAGTGATGACTTGGTAGTCGGCGATGAGCACGTTGGTCTTGGCGCCCATGTTCTGCAGCTCAACACGGCCCTTGAGGGTGCCGAAGTAGTGACCCAGGTGCAGACGGCCGGTGGGGCGGTCGCCGGTGAGCATGGTGAACTTCTCGGGCGTTTTGGCCAGGCCCTCGCGAATGGCGTTACTCTTTTGCAGCGCGACTTCGTAGCTGTTCTCGTTTGGCATAATTGCTCCTAACGTATGTTCATGGGTCAAGATGATAACGCGTTTTTTGGAGGGGCGGGGCGTAAGTAGGCGAGGGGCTGGCAAGGGGTGGCTTACGCGATTGATGCGATGTAGTTGCACTTGGTCAGCGATGCCTTGGCACATTCTCAGCAGCTTACCCTAGAGCTTGTGGTGGCGCTCTTCCTTACGTTCCTCGGCTGCCTGCTCCTCCTGCTTAAAGGCGGGGTCGTCGGGGGTGACGAGCTCATCCTCGTGCGTGCGCTTGTTGTAATGGTGGCGCAGCACGGGCTCAAACAGATGTAGATGCTTGGCAAAGGCCGCCGAGCCAATGGCGAGCACGGTAAAGATGAGCACGCGCATGGGCACCTCGACCTGGTTGATCGCGGCGGCGCCGGCCGAAAGCATAATGCACCAGGCATAGATGAGCAGCACAGCCTGCTTTTGGTTGTAGCCCTCTTGGATCAGGCGGTGGTGGATGTGGCCCTTGTCGGCCTGCCCGATGCTAATGTGGGCGCGCTTGCGGCGCACGATGGCGCTAAACGTGTCGATGATGGGCACGCCGGCAACGATGAGCGGGATGATAAGCGAGGTGAGCGCGGCGGTGCGGCTCACGTTGAGTAGCGAGATGGAGCCCAGCGCAAAGCCCAGAAGCAGCGACCCCGAGTCGCCCAAGAAGATGCTTGCGGGGTTGAAGTTGTAGCGCAAAAAGGCCAGACAGGCGCCAAAGAGCGCAATGGAGAGCGCGGCGGCGTCGATGCGGCCCGAGAGAACGGCCATCGAAAACATGGTGAACGACGCGATGCCGCAGATGCCCGTGGCTAAGCCGTCGAGGCCGTCGATGAGGTTAATGATGTTCGTGAATGCCACCAGATAGATCACGGTGATGGGGTAGGCGAGCCATCCGAGCATGATCTCGCCGGGGGCAAACGGGTTGACGATGACGCCGATCCGTAGGCCGCCGATACAGGCGATAAGCGCGGCGAGGACCTGTCCGGCCAGCTTTTGCTTGGGCTTGAGCTGGAAGACGTCGTCGATAGCGCCGGTCGCAAAGATGACGGTAAAAGAAAGCGCAAGTATGGGGTAGCTGATGTGCAGACGGGGGTGGGGCACCAAAACGGGCGGCCAACCCAGGTACCAGGTGCCTAGGATTTGCACAATACAGGCAACGACCAGGCCCAAAAACACCGCCGTTCCGCCCAAACGCGGGATGGGCTTGGTGTTGATGCGGCGCTTAGAAGGATAGTCGACGGCGTCGAGCTTAATTGCCAAGCGCTTGACCAGGGGCACCGTGAGGAAGGTCGTGATGAAGGCCGCCGCTGCCACGCATAGATACGGTATGTAGCTCGGGGATGAAGCCATGAATCTAAAAACCGCCAAGCGTCGAAGGAAAAGGTCAAAGGTTGCTAAGCGCAAAGGGCATAGCCGAACCATGATACTCGACCAAGGGGGGTGCATGGAATTGCACGCAGCGATAATCACGCGCTTACCAGATATTAGGGTATTGTCGATGGCTTGTCGGGATACCGGCGGGGATCCATATGGGCTGTAATGGTGGTTTTCGGCAAATGAAAACCACCCCCCACGTTACGAAAATGAACCCACCTAAAACAGGTGGGTGCCCTCATCGACTGTTCCAGCGTCCTTAACAACGAAGGATACCTGTACTAGGTACGACTGTGTGGGCTCCCTAAATAAACGCGACGGTTCACCCAGTTGCTCCGCGGGGGGCGGAATACCTACATCATAAAGCGGCACTTTGTCGATTCCAGTCTTGACATTATAAAAATCGTGTCGGACGATTACGGCGCCTTGGGCTCGAGCCGTCTGTGCGGTTGGTCCCTTTACGTTTGAGCTGCTGAATCATTGTTTTGGAGCATGTTTTTATGCCGACGTCGTTGACCGAACTTTTTTCGCCCGCCTGCCATTTGTGTCCGCGCCGTTGCGGTGCGGCGCGCGACGAGGGCGCGCGTGGCGTGTGCGGCGCCGACAACACGCTTAAGGTCGCCCGCGCGGCGCTCCATATGTGGGAGGAGCCGCCCATTTCGGGCGAGGCCGGCTCGGGTACGATTTTCTTTAGCGGCTGTTCGCTCAAATGTATCTACTGCCAAAACCACGAGATCTCGACGGGCAATTTCGGTCTTGAGATTTCGCCCGAGCGTTTGGTCGAGATTATGCTGGAGCTGCAGGACCAGGGCGCCAATAACATCAACCTGGTGACGGCGACGCACTATGCGCACCTGTTGCCTGCCGCGATTGCCGCGGCACGGACGCGCGGGTTGGTCATCCCAATTGTCTACAACACGAGTGGTTACGAGCGCGCGAGTGCCGTGGCGGCGCTGGGCGACCTGGTCGACGTGTGGCTTACGGACTTTAAATATGCCGATGCCGGGCTTGCGCAGTTGCTTTCTCATATTAAGGACTACCCGCGCGTGGCCGTGTCGGGTCTGGCCCAGATGGCGCGCGAGATTGAGCGCCGCGGAGGGGAGCTGGTAGACGAGGACGGGCTCATGAGGCGCGGCATAATCGTGCGTCATCTGGTGCTGCCGGGGCATGCGGACGATTCGTGCCGCGTGTTGGACCTGGTGTGGCAGACGGTGGGCGACGTGCCGATTTCGGTCATGAACCAGTACACGCCCAATGCGCTCATGCGCGAGCAAGGCGGCGAGTTGGCACGCGCCGTGACGCGCGAGGAGTACGAGCAGGTGCTCGACCATGCCGACGACCTGGGCTTTACGACGATGTTTTGGCAAGAAGGCGGCGCGGTAGACGAGAGCTTTACCCCGGCGTTCGACACCACCGGCGTCCTCACCAGCGCAGAGTAGCGCGTTCGCCGATGATTTTTCTGGGACGGGGATTAAAAAATCATTCGGTACACAATGTTTTTTAATCCCCGTCCCAGAAAAATCATCGAGAGGATCGCCTGCTCGAAAAGTTGTCAAAATAGCCGCGCCCCAAAAAGACTGATTATTGGGCGTTGACAGTTGGCGAGCCGTAGGTAAAATATCGACTTGTCCTGGGGACGTAGCTCAGTTGGGAGAGCGCTGCCGTCGCATGGCAGAGGCCGAGGGTTCGACTCCCTTCGTCTCCACCCTTGGATTTGATAAGCCGCTGACATTGTGTCGGCGGCTTTTTTTAAAAGAAAGGGCTGTACCATGGCCGAGCTTGAGTCCCAACCACTGTCTGCCGAGGAGCGCGCCGAGTTGGAAGAGCTCCGCGCCGAGAAAGCTCGTCGCGAGGCCCAGGAAGAGGCACGCCGCGAGCGTGAGGAGTTGGCCGCCCTGCGTGCCGAGCGCGAGAAGGCCGAGGAGGCCGCTGCGAAGGTTGCATCCGAGCCCAAGCCCGCGCCCGCACCCAAGCCCGCTGCTGCGAAGCCTGCACCTGCCGCGCCCAAACCTCAGCCTAAAAAGGCCGCTCGTCCCAAGTCCGTCGATCCCAAGCCGAGCCGTGACGAGATGAGCTTTGCCCAGCGCATGGTTACCTCCAAGGAGCCTGCGGGTGAGAACGAGATCCCCGGTATGGCGCCGGCTCAAAAAATCATCATTGTCCTTGCCCTCATCACGTTTGTCATCTTTATGGGCTACACGATCCTGACCAGCATGGGCCTGCTTTAGCCTGTTCGCGCTGGGCTCCATGCCCGCACGCCCGCCTCGCCAACCCTCAACCTCTGCACAACGCATCCGAAAGGTCGCCCCATGGCTTTGACCGACATCTCGCATCCCACCGACATTGCAATGCTCACTGATCTGTACGAACTCACTATGGCCCAGGGCCTGTGGGAGAGCGGCAAGGCCAATGAGCAGGGTTGCTTTACGGCGTTTTACCGCGACCATCCCTTCGGCAGCGCGTATGCCGTCATGTGCGGCACCGCCGAGCTGCCCGAGCTTGTCGAGAACCTGCGCTTTACGCCCGAGGACATCGACTATCTAGCTTCGCTCCAGGCTCCGGCCGGCGGCTCGATGTTCAAGCCTGCATTCCTCGACTACCTGCGCGATTTTCGTGCACATGTAAACATCGACGCCGTGCCCGAGGGCGAGCTCGTGTTTCCGCGCGAGCCCATGGTGCGCGTCACCGGCCCGTCGCTGGAGTGTCAGCTGCTCGAGACCGCGCTGCTCAACATCGTCGGCTTCCAGACGCTCGTTGCCACCAAGACGGCGCGCGTAGTACTGGCGGCCGATGGTCGCCCCGTTGCCGAGTTTGGCCTGCGCCGTGCTCAGGGTCCCGATGGCGGCTTGGCCGTCGCGCGCGCGAGCTACGTTGCCGGCTGCTCCTCTACGTCCAATGTGCTCGCCGGCCGCCGCTACGGTATTCCCGTCTTTGGCACGCATGCGCACAGCTGGGTGATGAGCTTCGATTCCGAGCTCGAGGCCTTCCGCGCCTTTGCCAAGTCGAGCCCCAAGAACTGTACGCTGCTCATCGACACCTATGACGTGCGCGAGGGCTGTGAACATGCCATTACGGTTGCCAAGGAGATGGAAGCGGTGGGCGAGCGCCTGTCGGCCATTCGCATCGACTCCGGCGACCTCGCCAAGCTCTCCAAGTATGTGCGCGGCCGTTTTGATGCCGAGGGCCTGCCCTATGTGGGGATCTCGGTTTCTAACGATTTGGATGAGTACACGATTCAGTCGCTGCTCGACCAGGGCGCGCCTATCGATAGCTTTGGCGTGGGCACCAAGCTCGCGACCTGCTACGACCAGCCGGCGCTGGGCGGCGTGTACAAGCTCGCCGCCCGCCGTGCGAGTGAGACGGACCCGTGGACGCCGGTGGTCAAGCTCTCCGAGCAGCCCTACAAGCGCACGATCCCGGGTGTGCAACGCGTGCGCCGTTATTACGACGGCTTTGGCGGCCCGGTCTGCGACATGATCTACGACGAGGACCATCTGGCGGGGGAGGGCGCCGCGCGCGGCAATACCCTCGTGGCCGTGAATGATGCCGCTCTGGTGACCGACGTGTCCGAACTTGAGTATCGCGAGCTGCTGGTGCCGATCGTGCGCGATGGCAGTGCGGTGGCTCCGCGTGAGAGCATCCAGGACGCGCGCGAGCGTTGCGCCTGGGCACTTGACCATCTGGACGCAGCTTTCAAGCGCTTCCTGTACCCGCAGACCTATGTGGTGGGCATGGAGCAGGGCCTGGCTCAGGTGCGCGACGAGCTCGTGCGCAAGAACATGGCTGCGGCTTCGGCCTTCCCCTGGGCAAAATGATCCGAAGGGGACGGAGGAAAACGGATCATTTTCGTCCGTTCCGCACCAGGCGCCCCGACTGCCCCAGCTCGCCCGAACGCTCGACATTCGATTGGTTTGACGTATGACGACTTCTTATAAAACGATGGTGGTAAAGATCGGTTCGTCCACGGTGGTGGGCGCCGACGGCAAGGTCAACCGCGCCTTTATCGGCGGGCTTGCCGACCAGGCCGCAGCGCTGCGCGAGCTTGGCTGGCGCCTGGTCGTGGTGAGCTCGGGTGCCATTGCCTGCGGCTATCCCGTGCTGGGCTTCGACCGCAAGCCGGTCGGTGACCTGCCGAGCCTGCAGGCCTGCGCCTCGGCCGGCCAGTGCATCATCTCGTCGGCCTACGACGAGGAGTTCCATGCGCGCGACCTGCTCACCTCGCTCGTGCTGCTCACGCGTCACGACACGGCGCGCCGCACGTCCTACTTGCACGCGCGCGACGCCCTGCTGCGCCTGGTGGAGCTGGGCGTGGTGCCGGTCGTCAACGAGAACGACACCGTTACCGTCGATGAGATCAAGTTCGGCGACAACGACACGCTGGCGGCGCTTGTGAGCTGCCTGGTTTCTGCCGATCTGTGCGTGACGCTCTCGGACATCGATGGCCTCTACACCGCCAATCCGCATGAGGATCCGACGGCCGAGTTTATCCCGGTCGTGCATAAGATCGATGCCAAGATTATCGCCTCGGCGGGCGATTCTTCCACATCGGTGGGTACGGGCGGCATGATCACCAAGATTCGCGCGAGCCGCATTCTCATGACGGCGGGCATTCAAAGCGTGATTTGCTCGGGCGAGGAGCCCGATGCGCTCGTGCGTCTGGCCCGCGGCGAGAGCGTGGGTACGCTGTTCGATCCGCCGGCGGAGCGCCTGGACATTGCGCCGCGCAAGTTGTGGATCGCACTGGGTGACAAGGCGCATGGCTCGGTGACGGTCGATGATGGCGCCGCGAAGGCGCTGGTCAGCCGCGGATCGTCGCTGCTCGCGGTGGGTATTCGCGAGGTCGATGGCCAGTTTGCCGAGGGCGATGTGCTCGACGTGTGCGACCCGAGCGGCATGGTTGTCGCCCGTGGTATCGCCGAGGCCGATTCGGACGTGCTGGAGCTTGCAGCCGGCCGCCGCCAGGACCAGATTGCCAGCAACCGCCTGCTCGCAGACCTGGCCGAGAAGCCCGCGATCCATAGGGACAACTTGATAGTGTTCGCCTAACCAATTGACGCTGCAAACGCCCCTAAGCGGCAATCTGACGTTCAATCGTCGGGCATGACCAGAAGGTCAATGCCCTCCTCTTTCACGTCACCTTGCTCGCTTAGGGGCGTTTTCGCTTTCTGTCCTCTACCAGCGGCATTGTCGTTGCCGGCACTTGGGGACGTTCCTATTGTGCCGGCAGACGGGGACACTCCTTTGCTAGAAGATCTGGCGCAGGTCTCCGCGGTTGAGGGCTTCGTCGAAGAGGTGCTTGAACACCACGCTGCCGTGCAAGCCGTCGTGCTCGAACTCGTTGGTCACCCAGGCATGCGAGTTGCCCACGCGGCTGAGCGTATCGAGCTGCATGCCCGAGTCCACGTACATGTCATCGAAGTACACCGCGGCCTGCAGGGGCACCTCGTTGCACGCCAGGCGCTGCGGGTCGTAGATCTTGTCCCAGCTTGTGTCTTCCATAAGCAGGTCCATCGCCGGCTTGAAGGGCTTAAGTTCGGGCATCTGCTCAAACATCCACGGGAACATGGCCTCGCCGGTAAACATGAGCGGTCGCGTGAGCGTGTCGAACTCGGCACGATGGGCCTTCTCTTCTGCCGCGGCCCAGCGAATGGGCATGGTGTCGCCGTCGGCGTAGATGAACTCCTGAAGCGTCCAGTACAGCGGATTCGTGCGCGTGTTGGTGCGCTCGAAGGCGCGCATCAAAAAGCTGTCGGATACCGAGGCGCCGCAGGCCAGCGTGCCGTCGCCGTCAACAAAAGCATGATCGATAATCCAATGCATGCGCTCAAAGCTCGGCTTCATGCCAAAGTCGCTGCCCATGAGCTGCAGGCGTTCGACCGTCATCGGCGAGCCGTCGGGTAGCACGGGCTTTTGCTCCTCGAGGGCATCTGCCAGGGCCGCCACGCGCTCGACGTCGGCGGGGTAGCGGTTGTAATACTGCTGCGTCTTGGCAGCCATGCGCGGGAAGGTGTGCGCGTAGACCTCGCTTGCGCTCGCCGGCACGTGGGGGATGCCGCCGCAGGTAAAGCTTGCCGCCACGCCCTCGGGGAAGAGCGACAGATAGCTCAGCGTCAAAAAGCCGCCGTAGCTCTGCCCGAGCGTGACCCAGGGCCTGCCGCCAAAGCCCACCAGGCGCAGGTACTCAAAATCGCGCACGATGGAGCTGGAGAGGTGGCGCTTGAGGAAGTCCGCCTGCGAGCGGTCCGCATCGGCGCCGGCTGCCTCGGCACGCTCGCCCAGTGCGGCAATCGTGCGCCCGTCTACACAGCTGCTGCGTCCGGTGCCGCGCTGGTCGGGCAGGACGACGCGGAAGTGCTTGACGGCCTCCTCGATCCAGCCGTCGCTTGTGGGTGACAGCGGACGCGGGCTCTCGCCGCCGGGGCCGCCCTGCAAAAACAGGAGCAGTGGCAGATCGTCGTTGATGCGGTCGGGCGCGCAAACCACACGGTAGAAGAGCTTGATGCTCTCGGGCGCACCTGCGATGGGCGCCGGCATGGCGCCGCGGCGCATGGTGCTGCCGACGGCCAGGAGCATCGGCTCCAGGCCGCGCCAGTCGAGGGGGACGTCGATGCTGTGGTCCTCGACATACAGGCCGGGGACGTGGTACGAAGTGATGAGGGCCATGTGAGTCTTCCGTTCGTTGCGGTGTTTCGGGTTGACCAATTCTACCGCCGCGGGCGAGGCCATGCGCAAATCGGCTACCATGGTTGCAAACTTCTAGGAGAAAGGGCCGCCCATGTCGGTCGATATAGCCACGTATGTCCACGATCTTGCCGTTGCCGCTAAGGCAGCGTCGGCCTCGCTTGCCACGGCGAGCGACGAGCAGCGCCAGGAGGCCGTGCGCGCCATGGCCGCAGCACTGCGCAACGGTGTCGACTCCATCGTTGCCGCCAACGAGCTCGATATGTCCGCCGCGCGCGATGCGGGGACCTCGGCGGGGCTCCTCGACCGTCTGCTGCTGACGCCCGAGCGCGTTGAGGGTATGGCCGCCGGCCTGGAGAAGCTCGCCGAGCTGCCCGATCCCGTCGGCCGCGTGCTCGACCACCGCGTGCTCGCAAGCGGCGTGGACCTCACCCGCGTGAGCGTGCCGTTGGGCCTGGTCGCCATGGTGTACGAGGCGCGCCCCAACGTGACGGCCGACGCCGCGGGCATCTGCATCCGCACCGGCAACGCCTGCATTCTGCGCGGCGGCTCGCTGGCCTATCACTCGTGTGCCATGATTTCTGAGCTGCTGGCCGATGCGCTCGAGACCAAGGGCTTCCCGCGCGAGGCTATCTCGATGATCGAGTCCACCGACCGCGAGGCCACCGGCGAGCTCATGAAGCTCCGCGGTATTGTCGACGTACTCATTCCGCGCGGCGGTGCAGGCCTGATCCAGCGCTGCGTGCGCGAGTCGCTTGTGCCGGTAATCGAGACGGGCACGGGCAACTGCCACATCTACGTGCATGAGTCCGCCGACTTTGATAAGGCGCTCAACATTATCGTTAATGCCAAGACCCAGCGTGTAGGCGTGTGCAATGCCGCCGAGTCGCTGCTGGTCGACCATGCTGTGGCCAATGTGTTTTTGCCTGCGGTCGTTGCCGTGCTGCACGACCACGGCGTGCTCATTCACGGCGACGAGGCCACGTGCGCCGCATGCGCCGACGCCGGGCTTGCCGAGGGCGATGACTACGTTGCCGCGACTGAGGAGGACTGGGGTCGCGAGTATCTGGCGCTCGAGATGAGCGTGAAGGTCGTGGCGAACGAGGACGAGGCCATCGCGCACATCAACCGCTACGGCACGATGCACTCCGAGGCCATCGTTGCAGAGGACACGGATGCTTGCGAGCGCTTCCTGGACGAGGTCGATGCCTCGGCCGTGTATGCCAACGCCAGCACGCGCTTTACCGACGGCGGCGAGTTTGGCCTGGGCGCCGAGATTGGCATCTCGACCCAAAAGCTCCACGCCCGCGGCCCCTTTGCCGCCGAGGCCCTCACCACCTACAAATACAAGCTCCGAGGCACCGGCCAGGTCCGCCCCTAACGCCCGCGCAAACAAAAACCACCACAAAGGTGCCTGTCCCCTTTGTGATGGTTTTGGAATTAAGCCTGAAAGGTGTCGCGGTCGGGGGCGAAGGACTGCATGGCCGCGATGGTACGGTCGAAGAGCTCGGGGAGCTCCCAGCCCAGCATCTCGGCACCCTGCGTAATCACGTCGCGCGAGCAGCCGGCGGCAAAGCGCTTGTCCTTGAACTTTTTCTTGAGCGACTTGGTCGTAAAGTCCATGACGCTCTTACTCGGACGCATGATGACGGCAGCACCGATCAAGCCGGTGAGCTCGTCGCAGGCAAACAGGATCTTTTCCATCTGCAGCTCGGGCTTGGGCAGCGAGGTGTTGAAGTCCGACGTGTGCGTCTGAATGGCGCGAATGAGATCGGGAGAGGCGCCCTCGCCTTCAAGGATCTCGGCCGCATAGATGGTGTGGTTCATGGGGTCGTCCTCATGCTCCTCCCAATCTAGGTCGTGCAGCAGACCGACGATGCCCCAAAACTCCTCGTTCTCGGGGTCGAACTCGCGCGCAAAGTAGCGCATGGTGCCCTCGACCGTTTCGCCGTGGGTGATGTGGAACGGGTCCTTATTGTGCTCGTTGAGCAATTCGAACGCACGGTCGCGGGTGATTCCGGCGGAAAGTGGCTCTGCCATAAAAGGCTCCTTGTGCTCGCAGGTATCGCTAAGAATGAATACTACTAGAACGACTAGAACGAAAAAACCACCACAAAGGTGCCTGTGAACTGCCTCCCATTTCTTGGACATCGGGAAATGGGAGGTTTTCCATGAGTAT
>CAUASQ010000049.1 GCA_958431945.1 uncultured Collinsella sp.
TCCGCTGCACCAACTACGATGACTGCGGCGTGAGCTATCCGCTGCCGGCGCGCGGTAAGCTCGAGGCGACGGGTGAGACCTGCCCCGAGTGCGGCGCCCCCATCGTGGTGGTCAACACGGCGCGCGGTCCGTGGCGCATCTGCGTGAACATGGACTGCCCGACCAAGGAGAAGAAGCCCGCCCGCGGCCGCAAGACCACGACTAAGGCGAGCACGGCCAAGAAGACGACGGCGGCAAAGAAGACTGCTGCCAAGAAGACGACCGCCAAAAAGACGACGGCCAAGAAGTCGACTACCAAAAAGACCGCTGCCGACAAGTAGCCGCACGGTCGAGACATCACCTAAAACAAAAACGAGCGAGGACCTCAAAATCCTCGCTCGTTTTTTTATCTGGCAGTTAGGGACGTTCCTTTTCTGCCGGCAGTTTAGGAACGTCCCTAACTGCCGACTCGGGAACGACAAAGCGCTAGTTCACTTCGACGGGTTTGGCGCCGGGATAGCGCTCCTCAAAGTCTAGGCGGTACTTATTGTCATTGGTGCCCGCCACGTTGTCGCGCGACAGCGGTGCCACGATCTCATTCTTGTGGTCCGCAGGCTTGGCGTATTTCAGGCTGATCTCCCAGGCATCACAGATTGCGTCAATGCGGTGATCCAGGTCGTCGTACAGGGCGATGATGTCCTTCCAGGAGCTGTAGTTCTTGGAGCTCGTCGGAACGTCTAGGTCCTCGACGATGTCGTAATACTGCTCGATGGTGTCCTCCGTGCGCTCGGCGACGTCAGCGAGATTTTGACGGGTGGTTCGATCCTCTTCCAGATAGCTGCCGTTGAAGTTCTGCGCGCAGCCACGGACGTAGTTGTCGAGGTCTTCGAGCAAGTCGTAGTATTCGCTCAGTCGGCGGTAGAGATTCTGCTCGGAGAGCGTTGCTTCGCCGCCATCCTCGTCGTCATCGTCATCATCGTCGTACAGGCTGTTGGGATCGCCGAGAGGCTTTAGGTCATCGTCGTCGACGTCATGGTGCAGCTTAGCTACCTCGGCAGTCGTCTGCGTGGCGGCGTTGTCGAAAGGCTTGATCACAAGGAAAACGACCAGGGCGATGATGATCGCCACCAGCACAACGATAACGGCGATAAGCGGCCCGGCGCCGCTCTTTTTGGGAGCGGGGGTCTGTGGCGAAGCGGGCGCGTATGCGGGAGCCGGCTGCTGTTGGGGCGAGCCGCTCGCGACGGGTATGCGCTGCGTGGTCTCGACGGCCGCGGGGCTTGCGGCGGGGTCGGGGCGATAGGCGAGGGGGTCGTCCACCTTGGCTTGCGGCGTATCAAGGGAGCCGGTCTGCTCAAAAGCGGGCTGGCTATCGCTCGCGGCTGTTTGCTCAACGGGTGCACCGCACGAGGTGCAGAACTTGGCATTATCTGCAAGAAGCTTGCCGCACGAGGCGCAATACCGAGACATTGCCACTCCTTTCGCCACATTTCAATGCAATACGACGATTATACCCAGCACCCCAAATTCCCCTTCATAAGTTGCGGTGAAATAGGGACTGTTTGGCGGTCTCAGAGCTTCAATCAGTCCCTATTTCACCGCAACTTTGGAAAGGCACCTTTAGCCATTGGGGACGCACCGAGCACTGGGGTATCATGGCTTGGTTGATATATCTGCATTTACGCGCCTTGTAGGAAGGGGCTGCGCCCATGGCTTTTGAGCCCGCTCAACATAGCTTTATCACGCTCGAGGGCGTCGATGGCGCCGGCAAGTCCACGCAGGCGCGCCTGCTTGCCCGCGCGCTCGAACTCGCTGGCTACCAGGTTGTGAGCCTGCGCGAGCCGGGCGGTACCGCCATCAGCGAAAAGATCCGTGCTCTGCTGCTCGACCCCGCCAATACGGCGATGGGAGACACCTGCGAGTTGTTGCTCTACGAGGCCGCGCGCGCCCAGCTGGTGCACGAGGTCATCGCGCCTGCCCTTGCTGACGGCAAGGTGGTCCTGTGCGACCGCTTCTACGATTCCACAACTTGCTATCAGGCGTTTGCCGATGGCCTCGATCGCCAGATAGTACGCGATGCCAACAACCTGGCCGTCGCGGGGACGCACCCGGCGCTCACGCTCGTCTATCACATCACGCCCGAGCAGGCGGCGCTGCGCATGGCAGCCCGTGGCGCGGCAGATCGCATGGAGGCCAAAGGCATGGCATTCCAGGAGCGTGTCTACCAGGGCTTTAGTGCCATTGCTGCCGAGGAACCCGCCCGCGTAAAGCTCATCGACGCTACCGCGACCATCGAGGAAGTTTTCGAGAAGACGGTCGAGCAGATTCGCGCGTACGGTCTCGACATTCCGCAAGACGCCGTCGTCGGCGCGCTTGCTAAGGAGGCCGAGTAACATGGCCCCCGCTCAGACAAGCCTGCTGGCCAAGCTCGACACCCAAGAGCGCGTGCGCGACTTTTTGACCAACGCCGTCGCCAGCGGCCGCGCATCGCACGCCTACCTGTTTTTGGGCGCTCCCGGCGCCGGCAAACTCGATGCCGCGTGGGCGCTCGCCCAAGCTTTCCTGTGCGAGCAGGACGGCTGCGGCGCATGCGATAGCTGTGTGCGCGTTGCTCGGCACACACACCCCGACGTGCACTATTACACGCCCGAGAGCGCCACGGGATACCTCATTGCCCAGACCCGCGAGCTGCTCGACGACGTTCCGCTGACGCCCATCCGCGCCAAGGCCAAGGTCTACATCATCGACCGTGCCGAGCAGCTGCGCGCTAACACCGCCAACGCACTGCTCAAGACACTCGAGGAGCCGCCCGAGGGCGTCATGTTCATCCTGCTGGGCACCTCGGCAGACGTGATGTTGCCCACCATCGTGAGCCGCTGCCAGTGCGTGCCGTTTCGGCTGGTATCGCCCGCCGTCGCCGCGCAGGCCGTGAGCCGCGCCACCGGTCAGGACCCCGCGCGTTGCCGCATGGCCGTCGCCGTGGCGGGAAGCCCCACGCGTGGCATCGAGTTCCTCAAGAGCGCCGAGCGCCAGGACGCCCGCCGTCAGATGGTTCGCGCCATCGATTCGCTCATCGCCGCCGACGAGGCCGACGTGCTCAGCCGTGCCAAGTCACTCATCGTCGCCGTTAAGGCGCCTCTCGCCGAGGTCAAGTCCACGCAGGAAAAGGTGCTCGAGCAAAACGCCGACTACCTGTCGCGTGGAGCATTGAAGCAGCTTGAGGACCGCAACAAGCGCGAACTCAACGCGCGCGAGCGTTCGGGTATCATGGAAGCGCTGGCGAGCGCGCGGACGCTCATGCGCGACGTGCTGCTGACACTTCAGGACGAGGCGGCAGATGTTGTGAACGAGGACGTGCGCGACACGATCGGTCGGCTTGCCGCCGCGACCAATGTTGCGGGTGCCACCCAGGCGCTCGAGGCAGTCGCGACCGCCGAGCGCAACATCGCCAGAAACGTTACTCCCCAGCTGGCCATCGAGGTCATGCTGTTCGATATCAGGAAGGCACTGAAATGCCGTTAGTCGTACCCGTTAAGTTTACCTACGCCTCGCGCGACCTGTGGTTTGACCCGCAGGATCTGGATATCCTCGAGGCCGATTATGCCATTTGCTCCACCGAGCGCGGAACCGAGATTGGCCTGGTCACGGCCGATCCCTTTGAGGTGCCGCAAGACGAGATCGGTCAGCCGCTCAAGCCCGTGCTGCGCGTGGCGAGCGACATCGACCTCCAGCTTGCCGATGACCTGGCCATCCAGGGCGACGAGGCCATGGTCGACTTCCGCCGCCTGGTCAAGGAGCTCGACCTCGAGATGAAACCGGTGGGCGTCGAGTACCTGTTTGGCGGCGAGAAGGCCGTGTTCTACTTTGCGGCCGAGGAGCGCGTCGATTTTCGCCAGCTCGTCAAGGATCTGTCCTCGACGCTGCACATTCGCGTCGATATGCGCCAGATCGGCGTGCGCGACGAGACCCGCCTGGTGGGCGGCTATGCCCAGTGCGGACAGGAGCTCTGCTGCACGCGCTTTGGCGGACAGTTTGAACCCGTCTCGATTCGCATGGCAAAAGAGCAAGACCTGCCGCTCAATTCCTCCAAGATCAGCGGCGTGTGCGGTCGTCTGATGTGCTGCCTGCGTTATGAGTTCGAGGCGTACAAGGACTTTAAGAGCCGTGCGCCCAAAAAGAAAACGCTCATCGATACGCCGCTTGGCAAGGCGCGTATTCAGGAGTATGACACGCCGCGTGAGCAGCTGGTGCTGCGCCTGGAGAACGGCAAAGTCTTTAAGGTCAACCTGGCCGATATGACGTGCTCGGAGGGCTGCAAAAAGAAGGCTGCCGAGCAGGGCTGCAATTGCCGCCCCGACTGCGTGACGCGTGACGTGCTCGAGCGCATCGAGTCGCCCGAGATGCGCCTGGCGCTCATGGAGCTCGACCGCGAGAACGGCGTCGACGTGGGCGATGGCCTGTCGAGCGCCGACCGTCTTGCCGGCACGTCGATGCCCAAGCGCCGTCGTCGCGATGCCGATTCCGATGCCCGCGCTGCTCAGAGCCAGGGCGAGGGCCGTGGCCGCGGAAAGGGCCGCGGTAAGGCCGAGACACCCGAGGCCGAGGGGGCGGCCGATGGCCGTCGCCGCCGCAAGCGCGCGGGCTCGGGCGATGCTACCGAGGCTGCAGCCGCGGGCAAGAACGCCTCTCGCGAGCGCGAGGTTCAGCAGCCCCAGCAGCAGAATCGCGGCGGTGGCATGAACCCCACACGTCGCCGCCGCCGTCATCTGTCGAGCGAGGAGCGCGAGGACGCCTTCCGCGCCGCAGCTGCTCGCGAGGCTGGTGCCGCTTCCAAGGGCCCCTCGGCCTCCGATGCGCCTGCCGACAAGGGCGGCAAGTCACGTGGCGAGGAGGAGCGCGCGCCGCGTCCGCGCCGTCGCCATTCCTCGGGCGCGCAACAGAAGCCCTCAGTGCCCTCCGTGGCCGATCAGGTCTCGGATGGCGAGGTCAAGGTCACGCGCCGTCGTCCCGGAGATGGCGGGGGAGCGGCTGCCAAGGCTTCGCGTGGCGCCGCTCGCGACGAGCGCGAGCCGCGCGAGGATCGCGGTGGCGAGGGCTCGGCCGACCAGGGTCAAAAGCGCCGTCGCCGTCGCCGTTCCCGCAAGCCGCGCCAGGATGGTGGCGAGGGCTCGACCCCGTCTTCGCCCGCACCACAACCGCCCGCCGGCGAATAACGCCCGCGAGCGGATTTAGCCCGCCTTGCCCCGAACGCATCGGGGTATCATAGCGCCGAATCAACAACCCTCCCTGCGACCGAACGTAGGGAGGGTTGTGTCTTGAAGAGCCATCTGAACATATTGAGCTGTCTGCAGGGTGCCGGTGCCCTACCGTTTGCGGACGAATTGCTACCGTTTGCCGAGCGGGTGGCACGCGAGGCGCTCGAGGCATTGTCGCCAACACGATGTGCCGGCTGCGAGCGCGCCGGTGCGCTTATTTGCCAAGACTGCCTGGCCGCGCTCACGCTCATCGACCCACGTCATAGCTGTACCCGATGCGGCGCCCCGTTTGGGGATTTGCTGTGCACTGAGTGTTCGGTCGAGGGCACGTCCTCGGCAATGGCGGAGGCGCTCGACCGCTGCCTGGCGTGCGCCGTCTATGCGCATCCGCTGCCGCGCATCATTAAAGCGTACAAGGACGCGGGCGAGCGACGTCTGGCTCCGTATCTGGCGGAGCTGCTCTACGACACCGCCCTGCATGCCCAGGTCGTAGCGCCCGATCGCTATGGAGGTGTGCTGTCCGGCGCGGATGCGGTGGTGTTTGTGCCTGCGACGGCGGCAGCGTTTCGGCGGCGTGGTTTTGATCATATGGAGGCTATTGCGCGCCCATTTTGCGAGCTGTCGGGTGTTCCCCTGCTCGATGCCCTCGTCAAGTACGGGCATGGCGACCAGCGCGAACTCGGTCGTGAGGAGCGCCGCGAGCGTGCCCGAGGTATGTACGAGACGGTTGAGGATGTGCACGGCCGCCGCCTGCTGCTTATCGATGACGTTATCACCACGGGTGCGACGATGGCAGCGGCTTCGGCGGAACTCAAGCGCGCCGGTGCCACGGCCGTTGATGGCCTCGCTATCGCACGCGTTTGGTAGGGGTGATTCATGTGGCGGTAACAATCAGGTGGTGCAACAAACCGACAAAAGAGCAGCTAGCGGCTTCCGTAATCCTAACTGGCGCCTCGGCGCTACGCATGATGCGCGCCGAGCGCCGGCAGATGGGCTACATAAGCTGGAAGGACCTTAATCCCGATGAAGAGCGCCGTGTGCTGCGCACATCGTCGCCCTCGACCGAGGACATCTATCTTCCCGATTTGGTGCGGATTGGGGCCGCAAGCGGCGAGGCGCAAGAGGATTTGTGCTTGCTGGTAGGGTCTGCAGCGCAGCGCCGCCGTATTCTTGGCGTGAGCTGGTCCGTATGCTCCGAGTTGCCCGCCGGCTCGATTCTAGAGGTGGAACCGGGGGTGTACAGTCTATCTCCCGAGGCCCTTTGCGTAGCCGTCGCGCGCGAGGTCGGCTGCATCCAGGCATTTGCCCTGGCCCAGGAGCTGTGCTCTAAGATTTCACTGAGTGACCGCGGGAAGTATCTGCCTCCCTACACCTCGCCTGTCGTGAACAAATTGGCAAAGGACAAAGACCGGCCGCCAGATGTCGGTTACTTTGAGGTCGAGTCCGTGCTGACACCCGATTGCCTGGTAGATTACCTCGCGGCATGCAAGGGGAATGTGGCCAAACAGCTGCTGCGCCTGTGTCCCTACCTGTCAGAAAATCTGCGCTCGCCCATGGAGTGCATCATGCTCGCTCTATTTTCGCTTCCGTTTTCCTATGGCGGATTTGCCTGCGGTCCCTTTAAGACCGACTACAAGATCGAGTTCGATGACCGTGCGCAGGCAATCTCGGGGATGCCGCATGCAGTTTGCGATGCGTATCAGGAAGCAGCCCAGTTTGACCTGGAATACAACGGTGAGCTGGGCCATTCCTCCCGGAGGGGACGTATCCATGATGAAAAACGCAACACGGGCTTGATTACTATGGGAATTGAGGTAGCGACGGTCAACAACGAAATGCTCTGCGACATGGAAGCGGTGGAAGCGCTCGCATGGCGCATCCACCAGCGCATGGGTAAGCGATATCAGAATCGCGTAGAGTCTCGTCGAAAGAGGCAAGATGCTCTGCTGAATACGCTCCGAGCGTGCTTTGGGCTCAAGCCGGCGTAAAACTATGGCTTTATAGGGGGACTGCTTATATGCTCTGTGCAAAAAACGGCAAATTTGAGTACTGTTACTAAATTAGTGACAGCAAAAACAAAAAAACTTGGGCCGAAAAACTGGATTCATTGAAGAGATAATAAGCGAATGTGGAATATCTTGGCGCCAAGCAGCCTGTGCGGAACTCAAAAAGGGCTCGTGGGGCGGAAAAACGCTGCTACTAAATTGGTATCAGTACTCATATATGCCGTTTTTTGCACACGGCACCCTGAGACGGGTGCCCCGGAGCTCCCCGTAGGGGAGCTCCGGGCTTCATAGGGGCACGAATGGTCCGCTCCGACCCGCAAAATCTGTACTCGAGATGCGAATGACGCCCCTAACCTTAAACTTTAGCTTGAACTTAGTTATAATGCGCTTCGTTCCTACCAGGCTGTGGTTGCGGACGGACGAAATGCCCGTCCTAGTCCAAGACAGACGCGGTCAAAGGGATCCACGTAAGCGACCGCGTGCGCGCGGCGCGATCATGGCGCGTCCTAGATGTAAGCCGCACCGTCCGTTCTACTTTCTTTGGGGCAATACCGCCTCGCGGGCGAGCGGGTCAGTCGTGAAGGTGGCTGCGGCCTCCCGAGCAAACACCCCGGTGCGCAAGTGTGGGGTCAAATACCAGGTCAGCTGGTGGGAACAACCCGATATTCCGCGCAACGCACGGATCGTATACGACACAGAAGGCAGGGTAGTGGACATGGTGAGGGGCAGCTTGATGCACGCGGCTCGGTTAGGTGCTGGGGCCGCAGCGGTCATCGCCGTTTTGGGCCTGAGCGGATGCGCGTTCAACCCGCTGTCTACGTTCACGACTCCCACGATCGACCAGATCGAGTACGAGACCGTCACGCCCGCGGTGTCGGATGATGCCCTGGTCACCCCCGGTACCCTGACGGTTGCCCTCGATACCTCCGATGCGCCGCAGGCCATGCAGGGCGCTGACGGCGAGCTCACGGGGTATGCAGTCGACGCTGCCCGCGCCCTCGCAAGCCGCATGGGCCTTAAGGTCGCCTTTGTCGATGCGTCCTCGGCAGGTTCCGCGCTCGGCGACAAAAAGGCTGATATCTTTATCGGCGAGATCAACTCCACGGACGGGGACGTTAGCTCGCTCGGCACCTGCCTGTACGATGCCGCTTCCGTGTTCGGTAGAACCAGCGATGGTGGGTCGCTGAGCGTTTCCACCGATACCCTTAACACGTCTACTCTGGGTATCCAGATGTCCTCGGCCTCGCAGGAGGCGCTTGCTAAGCAGAGCATCACCGCCAACCAAAAGACTTACTCCAACATCAACGAGTGCTTTGAGGCGCTCGAGTCCGGCGAGGTCGACTATGTGATCTGCGACTCCACGGCTGGCGGTTACCTTGCGCGCCTGATGAGCGAGATCTCCTATGTCGGTGCGCTCGAGGCGCCCTCGACGCTTGGTGTTGCAGGCCTTTCGTCCAATGACGAACTGTGTCGTGCCGTGAGCGATGCCCTCGACGGTATTACGGCCGACGGCACGCTCGAGGCGGTCCACTCTGTCTGGTATGGCAGGATGCCCTACGACCTCACCACTAAGACGGTTTCGGGCGCTAACGTGCAGCCGGGCGACTCTGAGTCCAGTGAGACCGCATCCTCCGGCAGCGAGTCCTCCGATTCCAACAATGAGACCGCATCCTCCGAGGACAAATCGTCCAGCCAGGAAGGCACCATCACCGACGACGACATTAACAAACTTAATAGCTAGTTATTGCTAGGGGTGGTGTCTCCTATACGTTGGAAAGGACGCCTCTTCACGGTTTCAACACGCACTGCCGGGCTTCCCCAATAGGGGAGCCCGGCTTTTTCATCCCTATAAAACCAGCAGGTCAAAGCCAATTTTCGGGACCAAATACAAAGCCGCCGACGCCCTCCCATAGCGCACTTTGCCACAGAAAAGTGCGAGACATCGGTATGCGGTATCAAGCAATCGTTATTCGGGTCTTTGGGAATCCGCGTGATTAAATGCACGGCAATGGGTACATAGCCAGTACAGTAAGTCCCCGAGGCAGATTGGAGCCACGTATGGATATCAAGGTTTCTGGACGCAAGACGACGGTAACCGATGCTCTGCGTGCGCATGTGGATGAGAAGATCGGCGAGGCGCTCAAGGTTTTCGATATCGAGCCCATGACGGTCGACGTTGTACTTCGCTATGAGAAGAACCCCTCGAACCCCAACCCGGCAATCGTCGAGGTTACGGTTCGTGCCCGCGGTTCGGTGATTCGCGTTGCCGAGCACGGTGCAGATATGTACGCCGCCATCGACCTCTCCGCCGATAAGGTCACCCGCCAGCTGCGCAAGTTCAAGACCAAGGTCGTGGACAACCGCCAGGGCGGTGCCAGCGCAGCGGATGTCGCGCCGGTCGAGCGCGTCGAGGATCTGGCCGACCTGCTGCTGCCCGAGGAGGAGGACGACCTGCTCGTCCGCGAGAAGGTCATCGATGTCACCCCGATGACTGAGGAGCAGGCGCTGGTGCAGACCGATCTGCTCGGTCACGACTTCTACGTGTTCGAGAACGCGACGACTGGCCTCATCAATGTGGTGTATCACCGTAAGAATGGTGGATATGGCATCATCAAGCCCCGCATCGAAACACTTGACGAGTAAAATACGTTAACTTGCATGAGTTAACGGTTGGCGGCCATCCCATGCGGGTGGCCGCCTTTTTTACGTAAGGAGTCGCTTTGATGGACAAAGCTGCATCTACCGGCCATTCTGACCGCTGCCGCATCGTCGTCGATACCTGCTGCGACTTTAGCCCCGAGGTCGCTGCGAACCTCGATGTCGATATCTTGGGCTTCCCCTTTATCATCGATGGCGAGGAGCGTACGGACGACATCTGGTCGAGCATCACGCCCAAGGAGTTCTACGACCGTATGCGCGCCGGTGCCCGCGTGTCCACCTCGGCTGTGTCGCTCGGTCGCTATATTGAGTTCTTTACCGAGTGCGCTAAAGAGGGTACGCCCACGGTCTACCTGTGCTTTACCTCGGCGCTGTCGTCGAGCTACAACTCCGCGTGCCAGGCGGCAGATGCCGTGCGCGCCGAGTATCCCAACTTTGAGCTCTACGTGGTCGACAACGCTCTGCCCTGCGCGACCGGCGCGCTCTTGGCGCTTGAGGCCGTGCGCCAGCGTTCGGCGGGACTGACCGCCAAGCAGCTGGTCGATTGGGCAAACGAGGCAAAGACCTACGTCCACGGCTACTTTACGCTCGAGAGCTTCGACGCACTGGCTGCCGGCGGCCGCATTCCGCCCGCGGCGGCGCAGCTTACGGCAAAGCTCGATGTCAAGCCCGAGCTCTCCTACGACCTTGCCGGCTCGCTGTCGCTAATCGGTGTCAACCGAGGCCGCAAGAAGGCACTCAAGTCCATCCTCAAGTCGTTCCGCGAGAACTACGTGCCCGATCGCACCATGCCCATCGCCATTATGACTGCCGATGCCGAAAAGGACGGTGACTGGCTCGAAGCTGCCATCCGCAAGGAGGAGGGTTGCGCCGACGTCACGATCATTCGCAGCTCCGTGGGTCCCACCATCGGCTCGCACGTGGGCCCCGGCATGGTGGCCTGCGCGTTTTGGGGTAAGAACCGCGCCGACAAGGCGTCGCTTTCCGACCGCATCGCCCGCCGCGTGCGCGGTCAGTAGGCAAGTAACGCGGCCGTAATCGATCCCAGCTCACTGCCCAAACGCTGGCATCGAGTATTCAACCTGGTAACAACACCCAACCCAAAAGGAAAGGTTTCATGGCAAACAAGCTCTCCGTCGCATTTATCGGCACCGGAATCATGGGTGCCCCCATCGCCGGTCACATCCTGGATGCCGGCTATCCCGTCACGGTCAACAATCGCACCAAGTCCAAGGCTGCCGCGCTTATCGAGCGCGGTGCCGCCTGGGCCGATACGCCGGCCGATGCCGTGGCTAACGCCGATGTCGTCTTTACCATGGTGGGTTATCCCTCCGAGGTCGAGGAGCTCTACCTGGCGGGCGACGGTCTGCTCGCGTGCACTAAGCCCGGTGCGGTCCTGATCGACCTTACCACGAGCTCGCCCGAGCTGGCGCGCGACATTGCCGAGGCCGCCCAGGTTTCTGATCGCATGGCGTTTGACTGCCCCGTCACCGGCGGCGAGTCGGGAGCTATCGCCGGCACGCTTACTGCTATCGTGGGCGCCACCGAGAACGACATCGCGCCGGTCCGCGACATCCTTGCCACCTTCGCGGCCAACATCTGCTGCTTCGATGGCGCCGGTAAGGGCCAGGCTGCCAAGCTCGCCAACCAGGTGTCGCTGGGCGCCTGCATGGTCG
>CAUASQ010000050.1 GCA_958431945.1 uncultured Collinsella sp.
ATATAGGCACACAAGGTCAAAGGCGGCACCATGATCCTCCTGGTCGACAAGATCGAAAAAAGCTTCGGCGCACGCGTCCTCTTTAGCGGCGCGTCCTTCCAGATCAACCCCGGCGAGCGCTTTGCGCTCGTGGGACCCAACGGCGCCGGCAAAACCACCATGCTCAAGATCATCATGGGCATCGACAGCCCAGACGCCGGCCAGGTCCAGTACGCCAAGGACTGCCAGGTAGGCTACCTAGAGCAGGAAACTAATCTGGAGCAAAAGGACACCACCATCCTTGCCGAGGTCATGGCCGCCGCCAAGGAAATCCGCCGCATGGGCGAGCGCGCCAACGAGCTGCAGGCCCAGATCACCGAGCTCTCCGAACAGGGGAAGGACGTCAACGCGCTCCTCAACGAGTACGGCCAGGTCCAGGACCGCTTTGAGCACCTGGGCGGCTACGAGCTCGAGAGCAACGCTCGCAAGATCCTGTCCGGCCTGGGCTTTAAGGTCGCCGACTTTGAGCGCCCGTGCTCCGAGTTCTCGGGCGGCTGGCAGATGCGCATCGCACTTGCTAAGCTCTTCCTGCGCCACCCCGACCTGCTGCTGCTCGACGAGCCCACCAACCACCTGGACCTCGAGAGCGTCCAGTGGCTGCGCGGCTTTATCGCCAACTACGACGGCGCCGTGCTCATCGTCAGCCACGACCGCGCCTTCATGGACGCCTGCGTCGACCACGTCGCCGCACTCGAAAACCGTCGCGTAACCACCTACACCGGCAACTACAGCAGCTACCTCAAGCAGCGCGAGGACAACCTGGAGCAGATGCGCGCCAAGCGCGCCGCCCAGGAGCGCGACATCGCCCACATGCAGGTCTTCGTCGATAAGTTCCGCTACAAGCCCACCAAGGCAGCCCAGGCCCAGGAGCGCATCCGCAAAATCGAGCAGATCAAAAAGGAGCTCGTCATCCTGCCCGAGGGCCACAAGCATATCGACTTTAAGTTCCCCGACCCGCCGCGCTCGGGCGATATGGTCGTGGGCCTCGAGGGCGTCTCCAAGTCATACGGCGACAAGCACATCTACAGTGACATCGACCTCAAGCTCTACCGCGGCGAGCATGTGGCGCTCGTCGGCCCCAACGGCGCCGGCAAGTCCACCCTCATGAAGATCCTCGCCGGCCTGGAACCGCCCACCACCGGCACCCGCGACCTGGGCACCAACGTGGGTGTGGCCTACTACGCCCAGCACGCGCTCGAGGGCATGACCGAGTCCAACACCGTCCTGCAAGAGATCGACACCGTCACGCCCAAGTGGACCGTGCCGCAGCAGCGCAGCCTGCTGGGCGCCTTCCTATTTAGCGACAACGACTCCATCGAGAAGCAGGTCCGTGTCCTCTCCGGCGGCGAAAAGGCGCGTCTGGCGCTTGCCAAGATGCTCGTGGCCCCCGAGGCGCTCCTGTGCCTGGACGAGCCCACCAACCACTTGGACATCGACTCGGTGGACATGCTCGAGAACGCCCTGCAAAACTTCCCCGGCACCATTGTGCTGATCAGCCACGACGAGCACCTGGTACGCGCAGTGGCCAACCGCATCATTGACATCCGCGACGGCAAGGTCACGGTTTATGACGGCGACTACGATTACTACCTCTACAAGCGCGAGGACCTCGCGGCCCGCGCCGCCGCCGAGGCGGCAGGGGAGAGCACACCGGCCGCGGGCAAGTCCACCAAAGCCAGCGCCGCCCAGGCCGACACCCCCGCCGCAGCGCCTAAGCCGGCCGAGGGCAAAAAGACCAAGGAGCAAAAGCGCGCCGAGGCCCAGGCCCGCGCTGCGCTCAACAAAAAGCTCAAGGGCGTGCGCAACCAGCTCAAGAAGATCGAGGCCGAGCTGGACAAGAAGCGCGCCCGCTATGACGAGCTTATGGAATTGATGGCAAGCGAAGAGCTTTATGCCGATCAGGACAAGTTCAACGCCGCGCTGGGGGAATATAACGGGCTTAAGCAAGAGCTGCCCAAGCTCGAGGACGAATGGCTGGAGCTTTCCACCCAGATCGAAGAGGAGACCGCGCGTGAACTCTCGTAAAGCCGCTGCCGTGGCGATGAGCATCATCGCCATCGCCTGTCGCATCTGCGGCATCTTTATGAGCGCGATGACCGTGCTGCTGTGCTTTAGCGGCCTCACCGCCAAGCTGCAAATCGTGGGCTTTGTCGTTGAGCTTTCGCGCGCGCTGCCGAGCGCCATCGCCGGCTATGGCGTCATTACGTCGCCCTTTGGGGGCGTGTTCCGCCTGGATTACGCCATCGTGGCCGTAATTCTATTTGTGGCAGACTACCTGCTCACGCGCGCCTCGCGCCGCGTCCGCTAGGGGAGCGCCATGTCCAGCAGCTACCTCATGAACCTGCTCGCCAGCGCCGTCGCCGTCATCGTGGGCATCGTCATCCACGAGAGTGCGCACGCCGCCGCGGCCTGGGCGCTCGGCGACAAGACGGCGCGTTCGCGCGGCCGCGTGTCGCTCAACCCGCTCAACCACATCGACCCGTTTGGCACCGTCCTCCTGCCGCTGCTGATGCTCGCCGCTGGCGGCCCGGTGTTCGCCTTCGCCAAGCCCGTGCCCGTCTACCTCAACAACCTTAAGCACCCCAAGCGCGACGAGGTCCTGGTGAGCGCTGCCGGCCCCGCATCGAACATCGCGATGGCATGCCTTGCGGCCGCTCTCATGCACGCGACATACGGCAACCTCTACACCAGCATGTCCTTTGCCGTGGCGTCCCAAATCATGAACTTCGGTGCTACCTTTATCGTGGTCAACCTGTCGCTCGCGTTCTTTAACCTTATCCCGATCCCGCCGCTCGACGGCTCGTCGATCATCGTGCCGTTCCTCAAGGGCAAGACGCTCGCCAACTACTATCGCCTGCAGCAATACGCCATGCCGATCCTTATCATCGTGCTGTACTTGCTGCCCATGTGGACCGGCATCGACGTGATCGGCCGCTATTTCGACGTTACCGTGTATCCGCTGGCTGAGCGGCTGCTCAACTTCGCAATCGCCGGCATCTAGGGTAAACTTACAGGTCGACCGTGCAAAACGGTCGCAACATGCACCCAAACCGCGCCGCGAAGGCGCCGTCAAAGGAGGTCGAAGATGTCGTATCGCGTGTCGACGCAGGTCTACAGCGGACCGTTCGACCTGCTGCTGCAGCTGGTAACCCGCCAAAAAGTAGATATCGGCGCTATCTCCATTAGCGAGGTGGCCGAGCAATACCTTGCCGAGGTCGAGCGCATCGAGGCGCTGGACCTGGACGTGGCGAGCGACTTTTTGCTGGTCGCGGCAACCCTTTTGGACATCAAGGCCGCCTCGCTGGTGCCCCAGGAGGCCCCGCGCAAGGAAGACGACGATGACGAGGAAGACGATGAGCTCGAGGAACTCAGCGCGCTCGATGGCGATGCCCTGCGCGAGGTCTTGATCCAACGCCTGATCGCCTACAAGCAGTTTAAGGGCGCGGCGGCGGCCCTTGGCGCGCGCATGCAGGCCGAAAGCCGCATGCACCCGCGTGTAGCCGGCCCCGACCCCGAGTTCCTTGGGCTCATGCCTGACTACCTGGCCGGCATTACCCTACGCGGACTTGCCGTCATCTGTGCCGATCTGGATGGCAAGCGCCAGACCTTCCTGCTGGAGGCCGAGCACGTGGCACCGCATCGTGTGCCGCTCGACCTGACGGTGGCCTCGGTCGACCGTTTTACCATGGCGCACCAAACCTGCACCTTCCGCGAGCTGTTGGACGGCGACGCCACCACCGAGCAGCTCGTTGTCACCTTCCTGGCCATGCTCGAGCTCGCCAAGCGCGGCTCGCTTACGCTGAGCCAGGACAAGATTTTTGGAACCATTCAAATCAACCGCGTCGAGGGCGCCGAGGCATACGTGCCCGGCGAGGGCCCCGAGCTCACCGAATAGGAGCGGCTACCATGTCAACCCTTTCCACGCTAGAGGCAAACAGCCTCAAAGGCGCTCTCGAGGCGCTGCTGCTGGTGTCGAGCGACCCCGTGAGCGCGCCCGCGCTGGCAGGTGCGCTGGATATCGCCCCGGGCGAGTGCGCGTCGCTTTTGGCCGAGCTCAAGGTTGAGTACGAGGAGGCCAACCGCGGCTTTCAGCTCCGCGAGGTCGCCGGCGGCTGGCGCCTGTTTACACACCCCGCCTACCACGATGTGGTCGAGGCCTACGTGCTGAGCTGGGACACGCAAAAGCTGTCGCAGGCGGCGCTCGAGACCCTGGCCGTTATCGCCTACCACCAGCCCGTCACGCGCGAGGTGGTCAAGGGCATCCGCGGCGTCAACTCCGACGGCGTTATCGCGTCGCTCGTGGACAAGGGCCTGGTGCGCGAGCTCGGCCGCGACCCCGAGCGCGGTCAGGCCATCATCTACGGCACGACCAACGCCTTCTTGGAAAAGTTCGGTCTGCGCTCCACCAGCGACCTGCCCGATCTGGAGCAGTTTGCCCCCGACGAGCAGTCGCGCCAGTTTATCCGCGAGCGCCTGAGCGGCCGCAGCATTCAGTCCACGCTCGAGGAGCAGGCCGAGGACCTGGACGAAGAGCGCGAACTGATCGATACCGATGTTGAGGACGCCGATGACGCAGAGCTTCTGCCCACCGGTGACACCTCGGAGGATTTGCATGACGAGGACTAACGAAGCAGGGGAGACGCGCGCCGCGGGCGCCACGTCGCCCGCAGACGGCGCCCAGCCCGTCTACCCGCACACCATGCGCCTGCAGCGCTTTTTGGCGCGCGCGGGCGTGGCGAGTCGCCGCGGCTCGGAGGACCTGATGACCGCCGGTCGCGTGACCGTCAACGGCCAGGTCGCGACCGAACTGGGCACCAAGGTCGACGTCGACCGCGACCACATCGAGGTCGACGGCATGCCCGTCAAGCTCAACCAGGGCGCCGTGTACCTGATGCTCTACAAGCCGACCGGCTACCTCACCACCATGAGTGACCCGCAGGAGCGCCCTTGCGTGGCCGAGCTGGTCCCGCGCGACCGCTTTCCGGGGATCTTCCCGGTGGGTCGTCTGGACCGCGACACCACGGGCCTTTTGCTCTTTACCACCGATGGCGACCTGTCGCAGGATCTGCTGCACCCCAGCAAGCACGTCTATAAGACCTACCAGGCGCTGGTGGACGGCCACCTGACCGATCGCGACTTGGAACCGCTCCGCCGAGGCATCGAGCTCGACGACGGCCTGTGTCAGCCGGCGATCTGCCGCGTCATCAACGCGCGCGAGGCCGAGGCTGTGGCTCCGCAAGGCGTAAAGCCCGGCACCACCGCCGTGGAGGTCATCATCCGCGAGGGCCGCAAGAACCAGGTCAAGCGTATGCTAAGCAAGATTCACCATCCGGTGATCCGCCTGCACCGCTGCAACTTTGCCGGCCTCGAGCTCGAGGGCGTGGCCAAGGGCTCGTGGCGCGAGCTCACCGACCGCGAGGTGCAGATCCTCAAGGCCGGCGGCATCCCGCCCAAGCAGGCCAGCTCCAAGCGCACCGCCGCGCCCGCGACCAACACCGCGAGCCGCACGCGCCACCACGGCAGCCATGGCTCCGCACCCAAGCGCAACACCTACCGCGAGCGCTACACAGGCTAGCCAGTCCGCCAGCAAGCTGCGCTCGCGTCCCATATCAGCACGTCAACCACCGAAAGGAAGCATTGCATGATCGTCGCCATCGACGGCCCCGCCGGATCCGGCAAGTCCACCATCGCCAAGGAGATCGCCCGCCAGCTGGGCTTTAACAAGCTCGACACGGGCGCTATGTACCGCGCCGTCACCTTCGCCGCGCTCGACCGCGGCATCGACCTGGACGACGAGGCGGCCATCGACGCCCTCGCCGAGCAGATCGAGATCCGCTTTACCAACGGCACCGGCGAGGACACGCGCCTGACCATTGACGGCCAGGACGCTTCGGCCGCCATCCGCACCCCGCAGGTCGACGCCAACGTGTCCAAGGTCTCGGCCTACCCGGGCGTGCGCGCCGCCATGCTCATCCACCAGCGCCGCGCCGCCGAGGACCGCGATATCGTCGCCGAGGGTCGCGACATTGGAACCGTCGTGTTCCCTAACGCGCAGGTCAAGGTCTTCCTGACCGCCGACCCGCGCGAGCGCGCCCGCCGCCGCGTGCTGCAGCGTCACCAAAACGATGCTCAGCCGCTCACGTCCGAGCAGCTCGAAGCCGAGGTCGACGAGACCCTCGACGCCCTTAAGCAGCGCGACAAGCTTGACAGCAGCCGCGAGGTCGCCCCGCTCGTGCCCGCCGAGGACGCCGTGCACGTCGACTCCACCGCCCACACCATCGACGAGGTCGTCTCGATAATCGAGGACCTTATCAACCAAAGGAGGTAGCCCATGCGCCTGTTTCAGCAGACGCCCGAGGACTATTACAACGCCCCCTACGCCGAGTTTCCAGCGCTCATCCGCGGCACCGTCGTCGTAGTCATGGCCATCCTTTGGGCCTTCTCCAAGCTCATGTGGCGCTGGAAGGTCGAGGACGCCGATCTTCTGTTTGAGCGCCAGGAAGGCCGCGGCAGCGTGGTCATCTGCAACCACACCTCGATGGCCGAGCTCTTGGCCGTGGAGACGGCGCTGTTCTTTGGGGGCCGCCGCATTCGTCCCATCTTTAAGTCCGAGTTCGCCAAGAGCAAGATTGTGCGCTGGGCCTTTAGCCGCGTTGGCGGCATCCCCGTCGAGCGTGGAACTGCCGATATGAAGTGCCTGCGCGCCGCCCAGCATGCGCTGCAGCGCGGCGAGGACGTCCTGATCTTCCCCGAGGGCACACGCATCCGCTCGCGCGAGATCAAGCCCGAGGTCCACGGCGGCTTTGCGCTCATCGCCCAGATGGGCAAGGCGCCCGTCAACCCGCTCGCCATCTGCGGCTGGTCCGACATCACGCCCGCAGGCAAAAAGCTCATGCGTCCCAAGAAGTGCTGGATCCGCGCCGGCAAGGCCGTCTCGCTTTCCGACGCACCGGCTGGGCTTAAGCGCACGGAGCGCCTGGAATGGTTTGAGTCCGAGGCCATGAACCGCGTCTACGCTATGCGAGACGAGCTGTGCGCCGAGCATCCGGGCAGGTTCTAGCCATGAGCGAGAACGTTACGAACACTGCCGCGACCGCGTCCGACCAGGCAACAGCGACTACCATCGAGATTGCAGCCCACGCCGGCACTTGCTACGGCGTACAGCGCGCGCTCGACATGGCGCTGGCCGCCGCGCCGCAGGCAGGGGAGAGCACTCAGGTCCATACCTTGGGTCCGCTCATCCATAACCCCATCGTGGTGCGCGAGCTTGCTGAGGCAGGCGTTGGCCTGGCCGAGACCCTGGACGACGCAGCATCGGGTACCGTGATCATCCGCGCACACGGCGTAGTGCCGCAGGTGATCGATGCTGCCCGCAAGCGCGGCCTCAACGTGGTCGATGCCACCTGCCCCTACGTGAAGAAGGTCCATGTGGCGGCCGAGCGCCTGGTGCGCGAGGGCTACCGTGTGATCGTCGTGGGCGAGCCGGGGCACCCCGAGGTCGAGGGCATTCTAGGCCACGCAGGCGACGATGCGCTGGTCGTGAGCTGTGCCGCTGACGCCAACGCCTTGTCGCTCAAGGGCAAGGTAGGCCTCGTCGTGCAGACCACCCAGACCGCGCAGAACCTCGCCGAGGTCGTGGCGGCTATCACCCCGCGCGTGCAGGAGCTGCGTGTGATCAACACCATCTGCGCCGCCACGAGTGAGCGTCAACAGGCAGCAGCCACACTTGCCAACCGCTGCGACTGCATGGTCGTCGTGGGCGGCAAGAACTCGGGCAACACCCGCCGCCTGGCTCAAATTTGCGCAGACGCCTGCGAGCACACGCATCACATCGAGGAAGCTTCCGAGCTCCAGGGCGCGTGGTTTACCGACGCTCACCACATCGGCATCACCGCCGGAGCCTCCACCCCGCAAGAACACATCGAGCGCGCCGTCGAGCGCATCAAGGAGCTTTACCGCTAACCATGGACCAGACCGTACCCGCATACGCCGCCGAGGTGGCCGATTACGGGCGCAGCCGCGACCCCGAGCCGGGTGAGGGCGCGCTCGTAAAGAACGTGCGTCCCGAGTCGCCCGCATGGGATGTGGGTATCGAGCCGGGCATGCGCGTGCTCACGGTCAACGGCGAGCAGCTCACCGACATGATCGTGTGGCTCTGGGAGGCAGACGACGACACCGTCGACCTCGAGGTTTTCGACCCGCGCGACAACAGCGTCACCCCCGTCGAGCTCGACCGCTTCCCGGGAGAGGACTGGGGCCTTGAGTTCGATGGCCCCATCTTCGACGGCATGCGCACCTGTGTAAACGCCTGCGTGTTCTGTTTTATGACGATGCTGCCCAAGGGCGGCCGCTCCACGCTCTACATTCGCGACGACGACTACCGCCTGAGCTTTTTGCAGGGCAACTTTGTCACGCTCACGAACCTTACCGACGAGGACGTGCAAAACGTCATCCAACGCAACATGAGCCCCATGAACGTGTCGGTCCACGCCGTGAGCCCCGATGTCCGCCGACGCATGATGGGCCGCAACGCCCAGCGCGGCATGGATGTGCTCGAGGCCATCATGGCCGCCGGCATCGAGATTCACGCGCAGATCGTGTTGTGCCCCGGCATGAACGACGGCGAGGAGCTGGAAAAGACCCTGCGCTTTTGCGAGGAGCACGAGCAAATCACAAGCCTGGGCATTGTGCCGCTCGGTTTTACCAAGCATCAGAACCGTTTTAGCTGGTCCTACAGCGACAAGCCCGAGCTAGCACGCGAGACCATTGCCATGATCCGTCCCTACCAGGATCGTGCCTACGAACGCTTTGGCCGCCACACCTTCCAGATGAGCGACGAGTTCTATCTGGACGCCGGCATCGATCCTCCCGAGGCAGACTTTTACGACGGTTACCCGCAGTACTACGACGGCATCGGCATGATCCGCTCGTATCTGGACGAGACCGACGACGTGCTGACTACCGACGCCGAGCGTCTGGCCCGCGTCCGCGAGGCCGTCGCCGCCCGCAACCAGCGGCTTCTATGTCTCTCAGGCGCCAGCGCACGCGACACCGTGGCGCGCTTTGTGGAGTCGCCGTATGGTCTCGCCGGCACCGTCACAGCCATCAAGAACCGCTACTTTGGCGGCAATGTGGACGTGACCGGCCTCATCGTCGCGTGTGACATCTTGGAGCAGCTGCCCCAAGACCTGTCGGGGGTTATGCTCTTTGTGCCTAAGCTCATGTTCAACGCTGACGGCATGACGCTTGACGAGTATCATCGTGACGATTTACTCGCAAGCCTTACCAGTCGCGGCGCCGAGGTTCATGTGGTGTCGACCATGCCGCATGAGCTGCTCGATACCCTGGAACACATCCTTGGCATTGTGCCCGCAGACTCTAACACTTCCACTGACCCTACCCATTAAAGGAGAGCAGATGAAACCTATCGTCGCCGTCGTCGGACGCCCCAACGTGGGCAAGTCCACGCTCGTTAACCGCCTGGCCCAGACCTCGGACGCCATCGTCCACGAGTCCCGCGGCGTCACGCGCGACCGCTCGTATCACACGGCCGATTGGAACGGCCGCGAGTTCACCATCGTCGACACGGGCGGCATCGAGCCGCTCAAGAGCGATGACGTCTTCGCCACGTCCATTCGCGACCAGGCCCTCGCCGCCGCCGAGGAAGCCGCCGTCATCCTGTTTGTGGTCGACGGCCGCACCGGCGTCACCGAGGAGGACGAGTCGGTCGCTCGCATGCTCAAGCGCTGCGACAAGCCGGTCTTTCTGCTGGTGAACAAGCTCGACAACCCCGATCGCGAGAACGACAGCATCTGGGAGTTCTATTCCCTCGGCATCGGCGAGCCCACGCCGCTCTCGGCGCTGCACGGCCACGGCACCGGCGACCTGCTCGACGACATCGTGGCCCTGCTTCCTGAGGAGGAGGACGAGATCGCCGACGAGTTCCCCGATGCGCTGAACGTGGCTATCATCGGCCGCCCCAACGCCGGTAAGTCCTCGCTGTTCAACCGCATCCTGGGCGCCGACCGCTCCATCGTGTCCAACATTGCCGGCACCACGCGCGACGCCATCGACACGGTCGTCGAGCGCAACGGCAAGCACTACCGCATGGTCGACACTGCGGGTATCCGTAAGAAGAGCACCGTGTACGAGAACATCGAGTACTACTCGATGGTCCGCGGCCTGCGCGCCATCGACCGTGCCGACGTGGCGCTGCTCGTCGTCGACGCCTCCGTGGGCGTTACCGAGCAGGACCAGAAGATCATGGGCCTTGCCATCGAGCGCGGCTGCGCCATCGTTGTGCTGCTAAACAAGTGGGACCTGCTCGACGACGATCGCAAGCGCGAGGCCTGCATGGAGACCATCGACCGCCGTCTGGGCGTCATGGCTCCCTGGGCCCAGTACCTGCGCATCTCTGCCCTCACTGGCCGCAGCGTCGAGAAGATTTGGGCGATGGTCGACGCCGCCGAAAAGACGCGCTCGCAAAAGATCAGCACCTCGCGCCTCAACACGTTCCTCACCGATCTGCGCGAGTTCGGTCATACCGTGGTGGACGGCAAGCGCCGCCTGCGCATGCACTACGTGACCCAGACGGGCGTCAACCCGCCGACGTTCACGTTCTTCGTCAACCACAGCGATCTGGTCAACGACACCTATCAGCGCTACATCGAGAACCGCATGCGCTCGACCTTCGACTTTGCCGGCACACCCATTCGACTCTTCTTTAGGAAGAAGGAGCAAAAGAATGCATAATCCGATTCTGCTGACCGCCATCTGCGCCGTGGTCTCGTTCTTTATCGGGGCGATTCCATTTGGCCTGATCTTGGGCCGCGTGTTCAACCACACCGACATTCGCAAGGCGGGCTCCGGCAACATCGGCACCACCAACGCGCTGCGTGTGGCCGGTCCCAAGGTGGCCGCGCTCACGCTGCTGCTCGACTGCCTTAAGGGCGCCATCTGCGTTGTCATCGCCCGTCCGCTCATCGCGAGCGTGGGCTATGGATTTCCGCCGAACATCATGGCGCCCGGAGCCCCCGGCGACTGGATGCTCGGCGTCATTTGTCTGGCAGCCGTATGGGGCCACATCTTCTCGCCCTACCTCAACTTCCATGGCGGCAAGGGTATCGCAGTTGGTCTGGGTGTCATCCTCGCCTGGTACTGGCCTATTGGCCTGTCGCTGCTGGGCATGTTTATCGTGGCCGTCGCCATCACCAAGTTTGTGTCGGTGGGCTCGCTTGCCGCTGCCATCGGTCTTCCCATCGCTGCCTGCGCGGTCTTTCCGTACAGCAGCCTGGGACTTAAGTTTTGCATGGCGATGATCGGCATCACCGTGGTGTGGGCCCATCGTGCGAACATCAAAAAGCTCACGACCGGTAAGGAGTCCAAGCTCTCGTTTACCAAGCGCGTCACCGAGCCCGACGATAAGTAGGAGAGAGTCATGAATGTTGCGCTGATTGGCTCCGGCTCCTGGGGAACCGCCGTCGCCGGCCT
>CAUASQ010000051.1 GCA_958431945.1 uncultured Collinsella sp.
CGTTGCCGCGCCCCGCAGTGCCCGCTTCCCCCGAGAACAATTATCAGTGCAGGTACAGAGCTTGGACATATCCAGTGTGCTCGGCCTATTCAAATTTTGCCGCATACTTCCGAAATCCGAGTCCGCTGAAAGCGCCTGCAACGCCATTTACGCAACAGATGTCTAGTAAAAACGGGTGGTAGCCGGCATGGCTACCACCCGTTTGTCTCATAGCTAGCCCAAAGCGGACATGTTACTTCTTAATGCCGCGTCCCAGGCGCTCGGCGACCGATGCCACGGCCTCCTCGCTGGCCGGCCCGCAGCTCACACAGCCGTCATGAGCACGCATCTGGCCGGTGACCTCGTCCATCGCGAGCGGCGCCACCTTCTCGAGCTTAAAGCCCTTGCCGGCGCGCATGTTCTCCTTGGCCACACTGATCATGAGCTTAATACGGTTGAGCTGGTTGACCTCGGATGCACCGGGGTCGTAGTCCACCGCGACAATGTTGCTCTCGGGGTGCTGACGGCGCAGTTCCTTGATCACGGCCTTGCCCACCACGTGGTTAGGCAGGCACGCGAAGGGCTGCGTGCAGATGATGTTGGGCGCGCCATGGTCAATCAGGTCGAGCATCTCGGCCGTGAGCAACCAGCCCTCGCCCATGTTGTTGCACACCGAAAGCACCGTGCGGGCCTTGTCGGCCATGGTGCCGATGCGCTCGGGCGCCTCAAAGCGGCGGGACTTCTCGAGCATCTCCTCCACCGGCGTGCGCATCCAGTCCACCAGCTTGATGAGCGCTTGCATGCCCGCACGCGTCGTGGCAGAGCTGCCCAACTCGTCCTTCTGCAGCTCGGCGTTGCTCATGGAGTACAGGAAGAAGTCGAGCAGGCCCGGCACCACGGCCTCGCAGCCCTCGCGCTCGATGACATCGACCACGTGGTTGTTGGCCGTGGGGTGGAACTTGACCAGGATCTCGCCGACCACGCCCACACGCGGCTTGGTACCCTCGCCCACAAGTGGCATGGTGTCGAACGCGCGAATGGCCTCACGGCACAGCTTGGTGTAGTTATGCCTGTTGAACTTGGGCGCCAGCTTGCGAGCGCGCGCCATGTACTCCTCATAGAGCGCGTTGGCGGCACCGGGCGTGGCCTCGTACGGGCGGCAGCGGTAGAGCATCTGCATCATCACGTCACCAAAGAGCACCGCGTAGACTGCCTGCTTAAGCAGCGCCGGCGTCAGCTTGAAGCCGGGGTTGTCCTCGCCAAGCGCCACGGCCGAAAGCGAGATCACCGGGATCTCGGGGTGGCCGCTCTCGCGCAGGGCCTTGCGGATGAGCGCGATGTAGTTGGTGGCACGGCAGCCGCCGCCGGTCTGGCTGATGACCACGGCCGTCTTGGACAGGTCGTACCGACCGCTCTCGACGGCCTCCATGATCTGACCCGTCACCAGGATCGACGGATAGCAGATGTCATTGTTCACATAGCGCAGACCGGCCTCGACAGCATCGTGGTCAGTCGAGGGCAGCAGCTCAAGGTTGTAGCCGGCACCACGGAACACCTCTTTGACCAGGTCAAAGTGGATCGGCGCCATCTGCGGGCACAGAATGGTGTAGCCCTCCTCGCGCATCTGCTCGGTAAAGGGCACCTTGGACCACGTCGTCGATGCGCTCTCGCGCTGAGCCTCAAACGTGTACTTGCGGCTCGCGAACGCGGGGGCATCCGTGGAGGGAGCCACCGGCGCGGCATCGCCCTGCTCGTAGGCCTCGCCCGCGGCCGTGGCCTCGGCCAAGCGCTCGGCCTCCTGGTCCTTAAGCGCGGCCATGAGCGAGCGGATGCGGATACGCGCGGCACCTAGGTTGGACACCTCGTCGATCTTGAGCACGGTGTAGATTTTGCCGCTGGCCTCCAAGATCTCCTGCACCTGGTCGGTGGTCAGAGCATCCAGACCGCAGCCGAAAGAGTTGAGCTGAATCAGGTCCAGGTCGTTGCGCATCGTCACAAAACGGGCGACGGCGTACAGGCGGCTGTGGTACATCCACTGGTCGACGACGCGAATCGGACGCTCGGGCTTTACCAGGTGCGCGAGCGAATCCTCGGTAAAGACCGCAAAGCCAAAGCTCGAGATAAGCTCGGGCAGGGCGTGGTTGATCTCGGGGTCGTTATGGTAGGGACGACCGGCGAGCACGATGCCGTGACCGCCGTGGTCCTCGACCCACTTAAGGGCCTCCTCGCCCATGGTCTGGATGTCCTCGTGGAAACGCGCGTCGGCCTCATAAGCGGCGTTAACGGCGGCATCGACCTCGGAGCGCGTGATCTTGGGACCGCGCACACGACCGCGACCGGCCTCAGCATCGGCCACGCGGTCGACGGCGAGCACCTGGTACAGGCGGCGCTTGAGCTCGGTCTTGTCGTGATAGGGCACAAACGGGTACAGGAACTCGATATTCTGCTCGCGGATCTCGTCGATGTTGAGTGCCAACGCCGTGGGGTAGCTCATGACGATGGGGCAGTTGTAGCAGTTGCCAGCGGTCGGATCCTCCTTGCGCTCCCAGCGCACGCACGGCATCCAGATAAAGTCGACGTCACGGTCGATAAGGTTCATCACGTGGCCGTGGCTCATCTTGGCCGGATAGCACACGCTCTCGGACGGCATGGACTCGATGCCCGCCTGGTAGGTCTTCTTGCTCGACTGGTCGGACAGCTGCACGCTAAAGCCCAGGCGCGTAAAGAACGCGTGCCAGAAGGGGTAGTTCTCGTACATGTTGAGTGCGCGCGGGATACCCACGGTGCCGCGCGGGGCCTCGTCGGGACTCAGCACCTCGCGGTTAAACAGCAGCTCGTTTTTCTTTTTGAAGAGGTTGGGGGCCTCGGTCTTTTGCTTTTTGTGGCCGGCGCCCTTCTCGCAACGGTTGCCGGTAATGAAGCGCCTGCCGCCGCCAAAGTCGTTGACGGTAAGCTGGCAGTTGTTGGAGCAGCGGCCGCAGCGGACATGCTTTTGCGTCACGGTGAGGTGCGCGATGTCCTCGGCAGAAAGAATGGTCGAGGTGCCGTCGGCGCCGGCGCGATCGCGGGCGAGCAGGGCCGCACCGTAGGCGCCCATGCAGCCGGCGATGTCGGGACGCACGGCATGAACGCCGGTGAGCTGCTCAAACGCGCGCAGCGTGGCATCGGACATAAAGGTACCGCCCTGAACGATTACCTGGCTGCCGATCTCCTTGGGGTCGCGCAGCTTAATGACCTTGAACAGGGCGTTCTTGATGACGGAATAGGACAGGCCGGCCGCGATGTCGCCCACCGTGGCGCCTTCCTTTTGCGCCTGCTTGACGCGCGAGTTCATAAAGACCGTGCAGCGGCTGCCCAGGTCGACGGGGGCCTTGGCATGAATGGCGGCATCGGCAAACGCGCGCACGTCCATGTTCATAGACACGGCGAAACTCTCGATAAAGCTGCCGCAGCCCGACGAGCAGGCCTCGTTGAGCATGATGTGCTCGATGACGCCGTCCTTGACGCGCAGACACTTCATGTCCTGGCCGCCGATGTCCAGGATGAACTCGACGCCGGGCAGGAAAGCCTTGGCGCCGCGCAGGTGCGCGACGGTCTCGATCTCGCCGGAATCGGCCTTGAGGGCCTCGATGAGCAGCGCCTCGCCGTAGCCCGTGGTGGTCACGTGGCCGATGGTGCAGCCCGCAGGGATGTGGTTGTAGAAATCGGCCATGATGACCTTGGCCGTGCCCAGGATGTCGCCGTTGTTGTTGCCGTACCAGGTGTGCAGCAGCTGGCCGTCCTCGCCCACGAGCGCGGCCTTCATGGTGGTGGAACCGGCGTCGATGCCGATGAACACACGGCCAGTGTAGCCGTCGAGCTTGCCCTTGGAGACGACCTCGGTGTCGTGGCGACCCTTGAACTCGGCAAAGTCCTCGTCGGTGGCAAAGAGCGGGTCCAGGCGCTCGACCTCAGCACCCTGCGTGTCGCCCAAGCTGTCGATGGCCTCGATAAGCTGCGGGAACGTGCTGAGCTTGTTGGACTCGTGCGCCATGGCGGCGCCGCTCGCCACAAACAGGTGGGCGTTTTGGGGCACAATGCGGTGCTCCTCGTCCAGGTTGAGCGTGAGGTAGAAGCGGTGACGCAGCTCGGAGAGGTACTGCAGCGGGCCGCCCAGGAAGGCGACGTTGCCGCGGATGGGACGGCCGCACGCCAGGCCCGAGATGGTCTGGGTCACAACGGCCTGGAAGATGGAGGCGGCCACGTCCTCGGGGCGGGCGCCCTCATTGAGCAGCGGCTGCACGTCGGTCTTGGCAAAAACGCCGCAGCGGCTGGCGATGGGATAGATGGTGGTGGCGTTGGCCGCGAGCTCGTTGAGGCCGCTGGCATCGGTGTGGAGCAGGGCTGCCATCTGGTCGATGAACGCGCCCGTACCGCCGGCGCAGGTGCCGTTCATGCGCTGCTCGATGCCGTTATCGAAGTAGATGATCTTGGCGTCCTCGCCGCCCAACTCGATGGCGACGTCGGTGGCCGGGATGAGGGTCTCGACGGCGCGCTTGCTGGCGATGACTTCCTGGACAAACTCTAGGTCGAGCCATTGGGAAAGCAGCAGACCGCCCGAGCCGGTAATAGCGCAGGTCATCTGGGCCGTCGGCAGCACGGTCGCAGCACCCTCGAACAGGTCGCGGGCGCAGGCACGGACGTCGGTGTGGTGGCGCTGGTACTTGGCGTAGACGATCTGGTTGTCGTCGTTAAGCACGGCGAGCTTAACGGTGGTGGAGCCCACGTCGATGCCCAGGTGCAGGTTGCCGCGGGCGGCCTCGGGGTTGAAGATCGCGCCTTCGGGGGCGTGGACGGCGGCTATGGGCTCAGCGGCGGCGGTGGGCTCGCTAGTGACGGACGCCTCCCCTGCCGCGTTCTTGGCATCGGCAACTGCCTCGGCAACTTTCTCGGCTGCCGCGGTCGCGGCCTTCTGGGCCGCGTCCACCACGGCGGGCGCGGCCTCGCGTGCGGCAGCGACCACACGATCCTTGATGCCCTCGACGAGTTTGCTCATTGTCTCTCCTCTTAGTTGTTGGACTCGACGGTTGCAGCGGCGTCGGCCGCGTCCTCGAGCTGCAAGTTCAATAGCTTCATGCCGTATTCCGGCACGTTGATATCGATGGGTTGGCCATACAGGTCGCCGGGGCGCACAAAAGCGAGCACCGTCATAATGCGCGCCATGGCCTCGGGCGATTCGGTGAGCCCACGCTCAAACCAGCGCTGAATCATGCCGACCTCGGCACTCACGACGTAGGTGACGTAGTAGTCAAAGAACGTGCCCAGCGCCAGACCCAGAATGCCCGTCTGCGCACGCGGCACCACAGCCTCACGCGCGGTGTCGATGATCCTTTTAATAAAGGCCTGGTCGCCGCCCGGACCCAGCAGCACACCGATTAAGTCGCGGTTGGCCGCAAGATAACGCAGCAGCTCAACCGAACCGGGCGCCGGCTCGAGCTCATCGATGTTGTGATAGAGATCAGGCAGATGAGCTGCGGTGATGAGCTCAATGCGCTCACGGATCTCGGCCAGCAAGCCGTCCTCGATTTGATTGATAAAGTCGGGGATATCGCGGTAGTGCGAATAGAACGTGCGGCGCGTAAGGCCAGCACGCTCGGTGAGCGACGCGACATTAATGCGCGAAAGGTCGCCGCTTTCGGCAAGCTCGCTGGCAAGTGCCTGGCGAAGGGCACGCTGCGAGCGAAGGGACCGGCGATCGCATTTCTCGAGCTGGGACAAGCGTCCTCCTTGTTACTCAGCCTGTGCGCTATTGCACAGTGCGAGTATTATTGCACACCGTGTGTATCAACACGTAAAGGCAATATTTGGGATGTGATAAAGGGACAGCCCCTTTGTCACATTATTCGATGACGGTGCGGGAGTTCTGCTTGCGCATGGTGGCGAGCATGTGCTTGGGGACGGCGTGGACCATGCAGCTGCCGATAGTTGCGCTCGCGGCAGCCTTAGCTGCATCGCTAGCGTTTTTGGTCGCGTAGCTGCGGTGGAAACGCTTGAGCATGGCGATGTCGTTGCCGCCGTCGCCGTAGACCGCGACCTCGTCCTCGGCAATACCGTAGTAGCCCGCCAGCCAGGCCACACTCTCGCCCTTGTTGCACGCCACGTCCGTGATCTCGAACATCACCGGATCGAACGGCGCGTTGACCACGCGGTCCGATCGCTCGGCAAGATAGGCCTTAAGGTCGCGCTCCAGCTCGGGCGAGGTTACGCGGCAGTTGATCTTGCACACATCGTGGCGAAGGATGTCACCGATCGACTGGTCGAAATACTGCTCCTCGTGATAGCCGCCACGCGCACGCATGCCACGCATCACGATACGCTTAATGGGACTGTCCTTTTTAAAGCCCGCCTGGTGCATCTCGAACGATCCACTCGAGAACATGCCATCGGGCGTGGAGCAATCAAAGCAAATGTCCGGGAACGCCTTGAGCAGCTCCTCAGTGATCTGTGGGTCGATGGTCCAGGTTTTGAGCACCTCGCCATGGCTGTCGCGCACGATGGAGCCATTGGAGCAGCAGGCGTCAAGCGCCAGGCCCGTAAAGCCATGCTCGCCGATCGGCAACGTCGAGCGCCCGGTCGCGGGAACCACATGCAGGCCAGCCTCGGTCAGCTCGCGAATGGCACGGCGGATAGTCCCGTCCGCCTCGTGCAGGGCGTTAAGCAGCGTTCCGTCTAAATCACTCGCGAACATCTTGATCATGGACATACCTCTCTTTCGTCTGCACGATATTGTAGACGAGCAGGAGAACTGGAAACGGCGGGGTAAGCAAACCTTACGCGAGGGCTTACACCGCCCAAGGCCTTACTCGCCCGCCCCTTTGCGTTCAAACATGCCGAGCAAAAGAGCGACGAGCACGCCGGCAGCGACCATCGCCGCCATAACGACCGCAGGCGTTGCCATGTCGTAAGCGTAGCCATAAACCATCTGCCCTATCGGAGTGGTACACGAAAGCAGCAGGTGAACAATCGAGAGAGCCTTTCCTCTCACCCCTCTTGCAGCCTCGCGCTGCACGCGCCCAATAAGCTCGATCGAAGCAACATTGGCCCACAGCATCACCCAGAATATGCCGAGAGAATAGGCAATGCATGCGGCCCATGCGGGCGCGCCGGTCGCCAACGACATCCAAACCGGAACAACACCAAGAGTCGACAACAGGATGTATCGCCCCATGTGTCCCGTGTTGAACCTATGCGGCGACACACCGACCATAAGTCCGCCAACGAGTCCGCCAGCCCCAGCCGCCCCCTCAATGAGGCCAACCCATTGAACGGGCGCCCCGAGATGTACTGAAACGACAACGGGGGCACCCAACGAGGCGCCCGCGAGCGCCAGGTTGAACAGCGCTGCCAGCAAAACTGTAAGCAACAGCGTTTGGTTGGCCCCAAAGAAAGCAATCGCATTACGTAGGCCAAGATCGGGGCCCTGGCCCTTTTTCGCATCTCTTTCTTTGTTGCATGAAGACGCCCGAGAAACCAGCGTGCCAACAATTACGGAGACGGTAAAGCCCAAAGATGCCACGGCGCCTGCGCCATCGATTCCAGCCCAGCCGTAAAGGGCCGCCCCGGCAAAGGGGCCCAGGATGTTTGCTCCCATTGTGACTTGAGAAGCCCAAGCGCACCCTCGCTCCACCTGATCATCACCCAACAGCTCGGGAATAGCGGCCTGGACCGCAGGCTTGCAAATCGCCTGCGCCGCGTAGACGGCACACAGCAACACTATTGTCGACGCGACGCTGCCAAACGCGTTCCGGCACAGGGGCATACAAGCAGTCACCGCCGCGAGCCCCGTCCCAAGAACGGTGAAGATGCGACCACAATCCGCGCGGTCCGCAAGCACACCGCCCAAAGGCGTTGCCGCAAGATAAGGAAGAAAGGACACTGCCCCCACAAGGCCATACGCGGTGGCGGAGCCCGTCTCGTCCAGCACATAAAGCGGACAAGCGAAGCAGAGAATGGCACTTCCCAGAAGCAAGCATGCCTGGGCCAGCAGCAAGGCGGCAAACCGCCGTGTATTCGCGCGCCGGACTCTAGCGGCACCCGCCGCGTCAAGTCTTTCCCGCTCGATGGACATGCAAAGCCCTCCCCAGATACATACTGTTGGTATGTATTATGTACAGCGCATTTGCTTCGGGCAACGCCGGCGCGTTCCTCCACGCAATACATACCGTTGGTATCTATCTAGATGTCTGCCGTCCAGGCCTTCCAGACCTTCTTGGTGGTCTCGCAAACGTCCTGCCCCAGGTCGATTCCAAGCGCACGGGACATCCTAGAGAGGCACTCTGCCCTCGCGAGCATCGCCTCAAGCGAATCGTTTGGCCTGAACAGCGGAATCAGCCAAAGATTCGCAAGGAGCGCTATGGCCTCTGCCGCCTGCTCCGGGTACTCGCATGTGAGAGAGCCATCCGCCACGCCTTCCCGGATGATGGGCAATAGGTAGCGATTGGCGGACTCATCAAATGTGCCCTGAAACTGAATCGCCAATAAGCGCGAGCTCTTGATGGGGTCGGTAGCGGGGCTCATACGTCGCCACAGCTCTACCTGGGGAACGATCGAATCCGCAGAGTACAGGCGCTGGAGCTTCTGCGCCCCGTCAAGGCGCTGGTCCTCGAAAAGCTTTTGGCGAGCCTCAACAACGGGGGCCATCGCCCGATCAAACGCGGCGTTGAAAATCTCTTCTTTGCTCTTGAAGTGATGATAGACAGCGCCCTTGGTCATGCCATCGAGACGGTCAACGATATCTTGAATGCTCGTCCCCTCATAACCCTGTGCACAGAATAGCTCCAGTGCCGCGTCGAGAATCTTCGCGACCGTCTCCTCGGGATATTTATTACGCCCCATAATCTGTCCATCCGCAACGCAAGTCTTGTGCCTCATTGCAGTATTTTAACGTTGCGGATGGCAGGCGGTCGATGCTACACCGCGGCGGGGCCGTGTTCGCCGGTGCGGATGCGGATGACTTCCTCGACCGGCTCGACCCAGATCTTGCCATCGCCGACGGCTCCGGTGCGAGCGGCGTTGCAGATGATGTCGACAATGCCATCGACGTGCTCATCGGCGCAAATAAGGGTGAACTGTACCTTAGGGATCGTGTTGACAAGTAACTCGTTGCCGCGCACGTATTCCTTCCAGCCATGCTGCGCGCCGCAGCCCTGCACTTGGTTAATAGTCATGCCACGAACATCGGCAGCAAACAGCGCGTCTTTAAGAACCTCAAGCTTTTCCTGGCGCACGATAGCCGTGATTTTTTTCATAGTGAATTCCTCTCTTCAATAAAAGAAATGAGTTGCCATTCAATGAGGCGGGTTTCCCAGGTGCCGCAGATTGGGTTGAAAGAGGAGCGCCGCGTACTTTTGTACGCAAGCGACGGTTTGAAACCCAAGGTGCGGTGCCTGGGGAAGCCGCGCGACGATTGAACGGCAAGGTGCGGAGCCTGGGGAAGCTGCTAGTCGAGTCCGGAGAACGAGGGGTATGCGCTCTCGCCGTGTTGACTCGCGTCCAAGCCCAGCGCCTCGTCGGCCTCGTCCACGCGCAGGCTGCCGTGGAGCAGCGCCTTGACCACTGCGGCGATCACCAAATCGAGCACCAGCACAATAGCAACCGTCACCACAATGCCCAAAATCTGCGAGATGAGCAGCGAAACGTCGCCCGTGTAGAACAGACCACCCTTACCGGTCCACGAGAGCTCCGGCACACAGAACAGGCCCGTGAGCACGCCGCCCAAGATGCCGCCGATACCGTGGCAACCGAACGCGTCGAGCGCATCGTCGTAGCCGAACTTGGTCTTAAGATGGCTGATGGCCAAGTAGCAGATGGGAGAGACGATCAGGCCCATGACCAGCGCTGCCCACGGCTCGACAAAGCCCGCGCCGGGCGTGACCACCACAAGGCCCGCAACCAGACCGGTGCTGGCGCCCACCAGCGTGGGGCGACCGGTGTGCACGCGCTCGACGGCAAGCCACGAGACCATGCCCGCCGCGCTAGCCGTCACGGTGTTGAGGATGGCGAGCGCCGCCACGGCGTCGGCCTTAAACTCGCTGCCGCCGTTAAAGCCAAACCAGCCAAACCAAAGCAGGCCGGCGCCCAACGCCACAAACGGCACGTTATGTGGACGGTAGCTCACCATGCCAAAGCCACGACGACGGCCAAGCATTAAGCAAAGGATCAGGCCGGTAAGACCGGACGAAATGTGCACCACGTCGCCGCCGGCAAAGTCGAGTGCGCCGATAATGTCACCGATAAAGGAGCCATCGCCGCCCCAAACCATGTGGGCAAGCGGCGCATAGACCACGAGCAGCCAAATGCCCAGAAAAGCTGCCATAGCGCCAAACTTAACGCGACCTGCCAGGCTACCCGTGACGATAGCGGCCGTGATCATGGCAAACGCCATCTGGAAGGCGATGTTGATGATCTCCGGGTAGACGGCGCCGTCCGACGCGGTGCCCTCGGCCGCCTGCAGCACCTGGTTGAGCACCGGCAGGCACAGCAGCTGGTCAAGGCCTCCAATAAACGGGCTGGAACCGTCGCCGCCATAGGCCAGAGACCAGCCGGCAACAATCCACAGCACACCAACCAGGCCAATGGCGCCAAAGCACATAAGCATGGTGTTGATGACATTTTTGCGCCTGGACAGGCCGCCATAGAAAAACGTCAAGCCCGGTGTCATTAAAAACACGAGCATGGTGCAGACGAGCATAAACGTTGTCGATCCCGTATCGTACATTCGCTCCCCTTTGGTCGCATGGACGTTGTCGGCGCCCATAATGCGGCCGAGGGACAACTGGTGTAGACCAGACACGGCGTTGTTAAACGCAGCGTTGTCGAATGGAAACGACGCCGCAACCTTGGAAACGGCGCGGCAACGGACGCGAAACGAACGGGAAATACGCGAGCAAGGGAGCCGTGAGCGCGCCCGTCCCGACTAGCGCCGAAACAGCTCGTGGGCGCGGTCGCGGAGATTAGTTGCTCGAATGACACCTTCGTAGCGATTGATGCGCAGACGCGGGAAGGCATTGAAGAAGCGCAGGTCACGACGACTGAGTGACACGCTCGGTACCGGACGGCTCATGCGCTTACCGGCAAGGCGACGGCTGAGCGACGGACGCGGCATGCTCGGCGCGGCATCGGCCACGCGGCGGGCAGCGA
>CAUASQ010000052.1 GCA_958431945.1 uncultured Collinsella sp.
AAGGTCGTCGACCTCGCCGTCCACGGCGACTCGCGCGGCTGGTTCAAGGAGAACTGGCAGCGCGCCAAGATGACCGCCCTGGGCATCCCGGACCTCAGGGTCGTCCAGAACAACATCTCCTACAACGACAGCCGCGGCGTCACCCGCGGCATCCACGCCGAGCCCTGGGACAAGTTCATCTCCGTGGCGCGCGGCAGCGTCTTCGGCGCCTGGGTGGACCTGCGCGAGGGCAGCGAGACCTACGGGAAGGTGTTCACCTGCACGCTCGACCCGTCCAAGGCCATCTACGTCCCGCGCGGCGTGGGCAACTCCTTCCAGGCCCTGGAGGACGGCACCGCCTACACCTACCTGGTGGACGCCCACTGGTCCCTCGAGCTCAAGAAGACCTACACCTTCGTGAACCTCGCCGACCCCGAGCTCGCCATCGAGTGGCCGATCCCGCTCGATGAGGCCACCGTCTCCGAGGCCGACCTCAACCACCCGATGCTCAGGGACGTCGTCCCAATGGCGCCCAAGAGGACGCTCGTCACCGGCTGCAACGGCCAGCTGGGCCATGCTGTGCGCAGGCTGGCGGAGGAGCGCGGCGTCGCCAAGGACTTCGACTTCTGCGACATCGACACCTTCGATATGTCAGACCCGGACGCCTACACACAGTACGACTGGTCGCTCTACGGCACCGTGATCAACTGCGGCGCCTACACCGCCGTGGATAGGGCGGAGACCGCCGAGGGCCGCGCGACCGCCTGGAAGGCCAACGCGACCGGCCCCGCCCTCCTCGCCCGCACATGCTCTGATCACGGGATCACCCTCGTCCACGTGTCCAGCGACTACGTCTTCGACGGCACCGCCGAGGTGCATGACGAGGACGAGCCCCTCAGCCCGCTGTCCGTCTACGGCCAGACCAAGGCCGCCGGCGACATCGCCGTGGCCGGGTGCCCGCGCCACTACATCATGCGCTCCAGCTGGGTCATCGGCGAGGGCCGCAACTTCGTCAAGACGATGAAGGGCCTGTCCGACCGCGTCGCCGACCCCGAGGACGGGCTCGAGCAGGTCACGGTCGTTGACGACCAGCTGGGCCGCCTGACCTTCACGCGCGACATGGCCGAGGCCATCTTCCACGTGCTGGGGACGCACGCCCCCTACGGCACCTACGACTGCACCGGCTCCGGCACCGTCAAGTCCTGGGCCGATATCGCCCGCGCCGTCTTCGAGGCCGCCAACGGCAACGGGGACAGGGTCGTGCCGGTATCGACCGCCGACTACTACGCGAGCGCCGAGGGCCCCGTCGCCCCGCGCCCGGTCCACTCCGCGCTCGACCTGTCCAAGCTCGAGGCTGCCGGCTTCCACATGCCCGACTGGGAGGAAGAGCTGGGGGAGTACATCAAGACGCTCTAGCCGCTATTAACTTTTCGAGAGTAAAAGCCGCCGTTCTTTAACGGCGGCTTTTCTTGTTGGTGGCTATCTGCGCAGTGGTGCCAATAGTATTTTGCGGAAGATCTACCTCTCGCTTGGCATGGAAGTAGGGTGGCCGGGCTGGTCGTCGTAGGCGTATTTGCTGTACACGTTGACCTCCCACTGCTTTTTTTCGACCTTTGCTACAGAATCTAGGATGAATCCGGTCGCAAGGCTTAGGCCGCACAGGAACATAAACGAGGCGGCGAGCACGGCGGTGGGGAAGCGCGGAACGAGGCCGGTCTGGAAATACTCGACAACGATGGGCATGCCCAGGGCGAGACCAGTCACCGCAAACAGAAGCGCGACGAGGCTGAAGAACTTCAGCGGGCGGTAGTCCTTGAACAGCGTGCCGATCATCGCAACGACTTTAATGCCGTCGCTTACGGTATTGAGCTTGGACTCGGAACCTTCCGGACGGTCGCGGTACTCGATGGGCACATCTTTGATGCGCCAGCGGTGGTCGACGGCGTGGATCGAGAGCTCGGTTTCGATCTGGAAGCCCTCGGAAAGCACAGGGAAGGTTTTAACGAACGGGCGGCTCATGGCACGGTAGCCGGTCATGACGTCATCGAAGCTGTAGCCATAGATCCACTTGATCATGGCGCGGACCAGATTGTTGCCAAAGCCGTGGAAGGCACGCTTGTTCTCCTCGGCATAGGTGCCGTTGGAAAGGCGGTCGCCTACGGTCATATCGGCCGTGCCGTTGAGGATAGGCTCGCAGAGGGCTTTGGCCGCCTCGGCGGGGTAGGTGTCGTCTCCGTCGACCATCAGGTAGCAATCGGCGTCGATGTCGCGAAACATCTGGCGGCACACGTTGCCCTTTCCCTGACGGGGCTCAAAGCGCACCGTGGCTCCGTGTTCGGTGGCGATGCGTGAAGTATCGTCTGACGAGTTATTGTCATAGACATAGACCGTAGCCTGCGGAAGCTCGCGGTGAAAGTCGTCGACGACCTTACCGATTGTGAGCGCTTCGTTGTAGCAGGGGATGATGACGGCGATGGATTCAGAATTCACTCAATGCTCCTTACACATTCAATCCTTGAAAGTATAGCCGTTTGGACTTGTCATCCTTAGATGTGGGTTAGTTCTCCAGTTTTGTTGCGCGAATCGTTTGCAGGGCCGTCGGGTCTATACTGTTCGTTTGTCAACGATTACGAGTAAAGGAGTTGCATCCGTGTCGGATCAGACAAAGCAACAAGAAACTCGCAGTCTGCCTGCGACGTTTGCTAAGAACGAATTTGAGAAGGACGCGTTTATCCTTCGTCAGCTGGTTACCAAGGATTTTAAGATCAAGTATCGCCGTAGCGTTCTGGGCGTCGCATGGTCGGTGCTCAATCCGTTGCTGATGATGATTGTCATGGCCATCGTGTTCTCGACGATTTTTGCCCAGGGCCGCAATGGCTCGATTACGCCCGAGATGTACCCGCTGTATTTGATCGTGGGTAACGTCACCTTTGCCGTCATGTCCGAGTCTACGAACCAGGCTCTGACGTCGATCGTGGGTGCTGCCCCGCTGCTCAAGAAGGTTAAGGTGCACCGCTGGGTCTTCCCGGTGCAGAAGGTGCTCTTCTCGCTGGTTAACTTTGCCTTCTCTCTGGTCGCCGTAGCTATTGTTATGCTGTGGTTCCGTGTTATGCCTTCTTGGCACCTTATTCTGCTGCCTGTCTGCCTACTGCTGCTTATGTGCTTCTGCATGGGCCTGGGCATGTTGCTCTCCGCCCTCACGGTTTTCTTCCGCGATGTCATGCATCTGTGGAGCGTCGTCATTACGGCTTGGACCTACATTACGCCCATCTTCTGGACGACCGACTTCGTTGCGCAAATGCCGCATCTCGTGCGCATTCTGGTCTATGCGAACCCCATGTATAACTACCTGCAGTTTATGCGTGATATCTTCCTGTTCCAGACTACGCCCTCGCTTATGACGTTTGGTATGTGCGTCGCTTGGGCGGTTCTTGCGCTTGTTATTGGCTACACCGTGTTCCATAAGTCCGAGCGCAAGTTCATCCTCTACATCTAAGGAGTGCTGTGATGACTGAATCTGTTGTTGATTACAGCGAGCAGCCTCTGGCTGTCGAGGTCGACGACGTCACCATGATCTTTAACATGGCGTCCGAGTCGCTGACCAACCTCAAGGAGTACTTCATTAAGCTTGCCAAGCACGAGCTGTTCTTTGAGGAGTTTAGGGCGCTTAAGCACATCTCGTTTGATATTCATCGCGGCGAGGTTGTGGGTCTGGTCGGCACCAATGGCTCCGGCAAGTCTACGATGCTCAAGATTATCGCTGGCGTTCTTGAGCCTAGCGAGGGCAGCGTTAAGGTGCACGGTAACATCGCGCCGCTGATTGAGCTTGGCGCCGGCTTTGACCCCGAGCTGACCGCCCGCGAGAACATCTATCTGAACGGCGCCCTGCTCGGCTATACCAAGGAGTTCATCGACGCCAACTTTGACGGCATTATCGAGTTCGCTGAGCTGCAGAACTTTGTCGATATGCCGCTTAAGAACTTCTCTTCGGGCATGGTGGCGCGTATCGCCTTTGCAATCGCGACGATTACCGAGCCCGATATTCTGATCGTTGACGAGACGCTGTCCGTCGGTGATGTGTTCTTCCAGCAAAAGTGTGAGGCCCGCATCCAGCACTTTATCCAGAGCGGCGACGTGACGGTTCTGTTCGTTTCGCACTCTATGGAGCAGGTTGAGCGCATCTGCCAGCGTGCCGTTTGGATTGAGAAGGGTGACCTTCGCATGGACGGCCCGGTCGATGAGGTCTGCAAGGCGTACCGCGAGCAGTTCAACTAGGTTATAATTACTTGCGCCTGACAGGCTTGTGCTTGCTTGGGCGTGCGGTTATTTGCTCCATTAGCTCAGTTGGATAGAGCAGGGGACTTCTAATCCCAAGGTCGACGGTTCGAATCCGCCATGGAGCACCAACGTTTATTAAGCCCGGGCCGCTAGGTGGTCTGGGCTTTTTCATCTTGTGTGCTGCTGGAGCCGAGCGCGAGCATGCCGCTGCTGTTTGTTGGGTTTGGCATTTTACTTTTCGAGATGCTCCCTCAACAGCTCTAGCGCGTGTGCGTAGCCCTTCAGGCCCTCGCCGGTGATGGTGGCGAAGCAGGCTAGGCGTGCATAGCTCACCTGGCGGAAGTCCTCGCGGGTCTCGACGGCGCTGATGTGGACCTCGACGGCAGGGATGGCGACGGCCTTGAGGGCGTCGAGGATCGCGACGCTCGTATGCGTATAGGCGGCCGGGTTTATGACGATGCCGTCGACCTTGCCGTAGGCCTCCTGGATCTTGTCGACGATGCTGCCCTCGTGGTTAGACTGGAAGACCTCGACCTCGTCGAAGCCCTGTGCGGCACCCGCTTCCTGGCAGATCTGCACTAAGCGATCGTAGTTGTCGCTGCCGTAGATGCCTGGCTCGCGAATGCCGAGCATGTTGAGGTTGGGGCCGTTAATGACGAGTGCTTTCATGGTTGCTTCCTTTGCGGTTGAAAAACCACCACAAAGGTGCCTGTCCCCTTTGTGGTGGTTTTGGTTAGAGAGCGGGTGGGAGGGTGTCGAGGAGCGCATGGGCGGTGTTGGCGGCGCAGTCGCGTGAGTCGATGATGTAGTCGGCCCAGGCGCGGTAGCGCGGCATACGCTGCTTGGCCAGCTTGTCGATGCCGTCGCGCGCGGTGATGGGGCGGCCTTTGTGGGCGAGCTCGTCGAGCTTGCGGTTGAGCATCACGATCTGGCTGTTCTGGTGCAGCAGCGGATAGTTCTCGTCCCGCGTGACCACGCCGCCGCCGGTGGAGAGCACCAGGCCGCTGCGCTTGGAGATGTCGGCCAGGGCCGCCGTCTCCTGCTCGCGGAAGGCCGCCTCGCCGCGCTCGACGATAAAGTCGGCGCAGGGCATGCCCAGGCGTTCCTCAAGCGCGCGGTCCAAGTCAATGTGCTCGCGACCGGTGAGCAGGGCGATCTGCTCACCCACACGGGTCTTGCCCGAACCCGGCATGCCAATCAACGCGATGTTCTGCTCGCGTCGGGACAGGCGCTCCGTCACATCCAGGATGCGCTCACGCGGAGTAATCTGGCCGGTATAGCGCTCGACGGCCTGTGCCGCCTGTGCCACGAGCATGAGCAGGCCACCGATGCAGGGGATGCCGCGGCGTTCGGCTTCGAGCATCAGGCCCGTGCGAGCGGGGTTGTAGACAATGTCGATGACGCCCTCGAGCGCATTGAGGCCCTCGAGCGTGCAGGGAGCGTCGGGGCAGTGGGGGAACATGCCGGCGGGCGTGCAGTTGACGAGCAGGGCGACGTCGGACTGCTGCGCGATGTTGCCGTAGTTGACCTCGCTCGTGCGGCCCACGGGCACAACGATGGCGCCCAGATCTCCCAGCACCATACTTGCCGTGGTGCCGGCGCCGCCGGTGGCTCCGAGCACGAGAACCTTCTTGCCGGTAACCTCAACCCCCAGCTCCTCGACTAGGCACTGAAAACCGAAATAGTCAGTATTGTCGCCGCGCAGGCGCCCGTCGGGCAGGCGCGTGATGGTGTTGACGTTGCCCATGCGCTCGGCGAGCGGGCTCAACTCGTCCAGGTAGTCCATGACGGCACGCTTGTAGGGGATGGTCACGTTGGTACCCTCCCATTCGTCGCCCGTCATAAAGGCCGCGAGGTCCTCGGGCTCGCGCTCAAAACGCACGTACTCAAGCTCCGCCAGCTCTTTGTAGATGGTCGGGGTGTAGCTGTGGCCCAGCACGCGGCCCAGCACGCCGTAGGGGCGGGTTGCGGCGGTATCGGTCATCTAGAGCACCTCCGTGTAGCTGCCAAAGTAAGTGAAGCTCTCGCACACGTCGTCGATGGAATCGAGCAGGTCGTCGAGGGCCTTGCTGCCAAAGGGGCAGTCCAGATCAAAGTAGAACATAAACTCAAAGTCGCGGCCGGGGATGGGGCGGCTCTCGAGCTTGATGAGGTTGATGTTGAGTGCGTAGAAGCGCTCGAGCACGCGATAGAGGGCGCCTGGCTCGTTGGCCGTGGTGATCATGAGCGAGGTACGGTTGGCACCGGGATAGACGCGCGGCTCACGGCTGATGACGACAAAGCGCGTGTAGTTGTTGTCCGAGTCCTGGATGTTGGGCTCCAGCACCTCCAGGCCATAGAGTGCCGCGCAGCTGCGCGATGCGATGGCGGCAACATCGGTGCGCTCGGAGCTGGCGACCATCTCGGCCGACATGGCCGTGTTGGGGTACTTGGTAGCGTGCAGGCCGTGCGCCTCGATAAAGCTAGCGCACTGCGCGATGGCCTGACCGTGGCTGTAGACCTCGCGTATGTCCGCGAGCTTGGTGCCGGGTTTGACGAGCAGGTTGTGATCGATCTTGAGGCGCAGCGAGCGCACGATATGGAAGTCGAACTGTGCGAGCAGGTCGTAGACGGCGTTGACCGAGCCGGCGGTGGAGTTCTCGATGGGCAGCACGCCAAACTCGCAGAAGCCGTCGCGCACAGCGCGCATAACGCCTTCGAAGGTCTCGAAAAACGCGATGTCGGGCACGTCGAAGAGTTTGCACGCGGCGATCTGGCTATAGGCACCTTCCACGCCCTGGCAGGCGACGGTGGCCGTCTGGGGGAAGGGTGTGTCAAAGGCTGCGGCCGTGGCATGGGCCTTTTGCGACACCGTGATGCCCTTGAGCTCGTTGATGTAGCGCTGCTGCTCGGCCTTGCTCATGCTCATGAGGAGACGGAACAGGGTGATGGTCTGCGCCTCGTAGCGCTCGGGCGAGCGGCTGGCGAGGTTGTTGAGCTTGGAGCGCTCACGGGCGGGGTCGAAGACGGCCTTGCCCATCTCGATTTTTGACTTGGCTACCTCGGTGGCAATGTCCATGCGCTCGACAAAGCTGTTGAGGAGCGTGGTGTCGATGCCATCGATGGCCTGGCGGATGTCAGCAAGGTCCATAGGGACCCCTTTCACGTGTCGGTGATTTTTCTCGGACGGGGATTAAAAAATCATTAGGTACACAATGATTTTTTAATCCCCGTCCGAGAAAAATCACTGGGTGGGCGTGGGGGCCGGAGTTGGCCCCCAGAGATTTTTAGAGCTGGGCGGCGTCCTCTAGGAGGGCGTCCCAAATCGCGAGGGCAGCTGCTGCTTCGGCAACGGGGACGGCTCGGGGGACGATGCAGGGATCGTGACGACCGTGGACCGAGAGTTGGGCGTTTTCCATGGTGTCCATGTCTACGGTCTGCTGCTCGCGGCCAATTGAGGGCGTCGGCTTTACGGCCATACGCCACATGACGGGCGCGCCGGTGGAGATGCCGCCCAGGATGCCGCCGGCGTTGTTGGACTCGACCGCAATCTCGCCGGTCTCGGCATCAACGCGATACGGGTCGTTGTTCTCGCTGCCGCGCATGGCGGCCACGGCAAAGCCCATGCCAAACTCCACGCCCTTTACGGCGGGAATGCCAAACGCGATCTGCGCGATGCGGTTCTCGATGCCGTCGAACATGGGGTCACCAATGCCCGCGGGAAGCCCATAGATGCCGCACTCCACGATGCCGCCGATGCTGTCGAGTTCATCGCGCGCGGCCAGAATTTCCTCGCGCATGCGACCGGCAGCGGCGGCGTCGATGCAGGGCAGATCGTTCGTAAGGATCGCCTTGCGGTCGGCCGCGCGATAGACCATGTCGTCCATGGGCAGGTCGGAGATGCCGCCGATCTGCGCGACGTGCGCCATGACCTTGATGCCACGGGCCTCGAGCGCCTGCAGCGCGATGCCGCCGGCGATGCATAGGGGAGCCGTTAGGCGGCCGGAGAAGTGCCCACCGCCCGCGACGTCGTGCATGTTGTGGTACTTCAAGCGCGCAGGGAAGTCCGCATGTCCCGGACGGGGCTTGCGGCGCAGCTCGGAGTAATCCTTGGAGCGCGTGTTGGTGTTCTCGATAATCGCGGCGAGGGGTGCGCCGGTGGTATGTCCATCAACCACACCGGCGATGATATGCGCGGCGTCGGCCTCGCGACGTTTGGTCGCGGTCTCGTCGCGACCGGGGGCGCGACGGTCAAGGAAGGCCTGCAGCTGCTCCTGGTCCACGGCGATACCTGCCGGAATGCCATCGAGCGAGCAGCCGATAGCGGGGGAGTGCGACTGGCCGAAGATGCTTAAGTGCAAGACGTTGCCAAAGGTCGAGGACATGCTATTCCTCCTCGAGCGTGACCTTGCCGCCCAGTAGGCGGTAGTGGTCGAAGAAATCGGGATAGGATTTGTTGACGGCCTCGGCGCCGTGGATCACGACCTCGCCGGTGGCGCGGCTCGCGGCGATGGCGGCCATCATGGCGATGCGGTGGTCGTTGTGCGAATCGACCTCGCCGCCGGTGAAGGCATCGACACCCTTGATGATGAGGTCATCGCCGGCAATGCGCACCTGCGCGCCCAGCGCGGTGAGCTCGCGGGTGGTGGTGACCAGGCGGTCGGATTCCTTGATACGCAGACGGGCGCAATCGCGGATAAAGGTGCGGCCCTGTGCCAGCGATGCCACGGCCGAGATGACGGGCACCAGGTCCGGAATGTCGTGGGCACTCATCTCAAAGCCGGCGAGCTTGTCGGACTGCACGGTGGCGGCGTTGGTGGAGCGAACGATGCGGGCACCAAAGCGCGAAAGCGCGGCGAGCACGTTGCGGTCGCCCTGTGCGGAGCTCAGCGACACGCCCTCGACGGTGATGGGGTCGGTGCCGATGGCGCCGGCGCACAGCCAAAAGGCGGCGTTGGACCAGTCTCCCTCGACGGCTACGCTGCCGGGCGTGCGGTACGATCCGCTGTTTACGCGGAAGTTCGTGACCTCGGGCTGGCCGTCCTTGGCCGGAATACGTTCGACGTTGACCTCGACGCCGAAGGCCTTCATGGCCTGGATCGTCAGGTTGATGTAGGGGCGGCTCTCAATGAGGCCGGTCACTTGCACACAGGAGGGCTGGGCCAGTAGCGGGGCCGCCAGCAGCAGGCCGGAGATATACTGCGAGCTCACGTTGCCCGGAAGCACAAAGGTGCCCGGGCGCATGCGGCCGCTCGTCTTGAGCGGAAAACCGCCCAGACCCTGTAGGTCGCAGCCGGCGGCGATAATCTCGTCCGAGAGCGGGGACAGCGGGCGGGCGCCTAAGCGTCCCTGACCCACAAAAGTTGCTTCTGCGCCCAGCGCGCAGGCGACGGGCAACATAAAGCGCAGCGTGGAGCCACTCTCGCCGCAGTCGAGCGTGCCGCCGGCTAGGGCCTTGAGCAGGCCAAATTCAATGCTCTTCATGGTGGGGTGGACCTGGAAGCCGTCCTCGACGGTCTCGATGCGAGCACCCAGGGCCGTAAGGCAACGCACCGTAGCCTCGATGTCGGCGCAGGTGGTGTTACAGGCGACGTGTGTCTCGCCGTTGGCAAGCGCAGCGCAGATGATGAGACGGTGCGCCATCGACTTGGACGCGATGGCGGGAACGGTGCCCTTAAGCGGGGACGGGGTGATGCGGGCTAGCATGCGGATGCGTCTCCCTTCTGGCCGAGGCCCTCGGCAATGAGTTCGTGGAAAGTGGAAAGCGGCGTGCGGTCGATGCTGCAGCGGCCAATGCCGTGCGGAATCACCAGGTCGATGGTGTCGCCCGCGCGCTTCTTGTCGTGGAGCGCCTCGGCAAAGACGGCATCGGCATCTAGGTCGCAGCGGGTCTTGAGGCCATGGCGGGCGCAGAGCTCCTCAATACGACCGGGCAGTGCAGCATCGCAAACGCCGTGCAGGGCCGCGGCGCGCGTGATGATGCCCATGCCGATCGACACGCAGTTGCCGTGTCCGAGCTCAAAGTGCTCGCAGGCCTCGACGGCGTGGCCGGCGCTGTGTCCAAAGTTGAGGAGCTTGCGCTGGTTGGTCTCGCGCTCGTCGGCGACGACCACGGCGCGCTTGATGTCGATATTGCGGGCGATGATGAGCGCTACGCGGGCCACATCGCGGTTGAGTAGCTCCAGCGTGAGCGGGGTCTTCTCCAACTCGGCGAAAAGCTCCGGGTCGGCAATCACGGCGTGCTTGACGACCTCTCCGCAGCCGTCGGCGAACTGCTCGGGCGTAAGGGTGGCCAGGCACCCCACGTCGGCGATAACCACGCTCGGCTGCCAAAAGGCGCCGGCCAAGTTCTTGCCGGCAGCCAGGTCGATGGCGGTCTTGCCGCCCACCGACGAATCCACCATGGCGAGCAGACTCGTCGGGATCTGCACAAACTTGCAGCCGCGCATGTAGGTGGCGGCCACAAAGCCCGCCACGTCGCCCACGACGCCGCCGCCGAGTGCCACGATCACGTCGGAGCGCGAAAGCTCGTGCTCGGCCACAAACTCCAAAATGGCAATATAGGTTTCGGCGCGCTTATGGGCCTCGCCGGCCTCGAAGGTGCAGATGCTCACCTCGTAGCCTGACGCCTCCAGGCTCTGCTTAACGGGCATCTGGTAGAGCGGGCCCACGTTGGTGTCCGTCACGATGACGGCCTTGGTACCGCCGGCAGTGGCGCGCACGAGCGGTCCCGCCTGCTCCAGCAAAAACGTGCCAACATGCACCTGGTAGGGGCGTGCAGTGTCGATATCGATGGTAATCGCCATAAGCTTCGGTCCTTTCGACCTGGCGTGAT
>CAUASQ010000053.1 GCA_958431945.1 uncultured Collinsella sp.
TGACGTCCACCGTGCTGGGCGACATCGCCTGCGACCTGGGCGTCACGGCACTCTTCGCCGTGGCCATCGCCGCCGCGGGCCTCGCCCTCGCACGCGCCAAATCCCGCGCCTAGCCACCTAGTCATTTAAGAACGTCCCCAATGACTAGTCTGAAATAAAATCCAGGCCACGGTCCAAAATAGTTCGCCATGGTTTACTATTACGCTCATAAAGTAGTACGAGGCTAACAACGGGGGATACCATGGCAACGCAGGAAGCCTATGTCCAGGTTAAGGATCTCAAAAAGCATTACGGCGACGGTGATGCGCGCCTGACGGTGCTCGACGGCATCGACACGTCCATCAATCGCGGCGAGATCTGCGTCATGCTGGGGCCCTCGGGCTCGGGCAAGTCGACGTTTCTTAACCTGATCGGTGGCCTGGAGGATGCCGACGCCGGCTCCATCATGGTGGACGGCTGCGACCTCACGGTGCTCAAGCCCGCCGACCTGGGTGAGTACCGCCGCCGCGAGCTGGGCTTTGTCTTTCAGTTCTACAACCTGGTGCCCGACCTCACCATCAAGGAAAACATTGAGGTCACGGCGCACCTGTCCAAAAACCCGCTCAATGTCGACGACCTGCTGCGTTCGCTGGGCCTCTACGAGCACCGCAACAAGTTCCCGCGTCAGGTTTCGGGCGGCCAACAGCAGCGCTGCGCCATCGGCCGTGCGCTCGTCAAAAACCCGGGCCTGCTGCTGTGCGACGAGCCCACGGGCGCGCTTGACTACAAGACGTCCAAGGAAATCCTGCAGCTCATGGAGGATGTCAATCACGAGTACGGCTGCACCATCATCATCGTCACGCACAACGCCGCCATCGCCCGCATGGCCAACCGCGTGCTGCGCCTGCGCGACGGACGCATCGTCGAGGATGAGCTCAACGAGTCGCCCGTCGCGGCCGCCGAGCTCGATTGGTAGGCGGCGCCATGACACCTCTCGCAAAACGTCTCCCGCGCGAGCTGCGCCGCAATATCGGCAAGTACCTGGGCATCTTTTTGCTTATGTGCGGAAGCATCGCTCTCACCTCGGGATTTTTGCTCGCAGCGCATTCCATCGGCTGCCTTATCGATGACATGCGCGATGCGTACGCGATTGAGGACGGCCGCGTGACCACCTCCTTCGAGGCTACCGACGATCAACTCAAGGCCGCCGAGGATGCAGCCGGCGACGTCGGCGGCGTCACGCTCTACAAGAATTTCTCCATCGACGCCATCATCAAAAAGACCGCCGGCGACGACGGCACCAAGCGCACGCTGCGCACCTATGCGCACCGCGCTAAGGTGGACATTGCGTCCTACTGTGAGGGCAAGGAACCCAAGGCGGATGACGAGGTGGCCATCGACCGTGTCTTTGCCACCAATAACAACCTGTCCGTGGGCGATAAAGTCGAGCTCGAGGGTCACACCTACACCATTTGCGGCATCATGACCCAGCCCGATAGTCAGGCGCTGTTCCTCAACAATTCGGACTTTACGGTGAACACCATCACGTACGGCGTGGCCGAGGTCACCGATGGCGGCTTTGCCGCGCTCGAAGATGCCGGCGGCGCACCCGCCTACACCTACTCCTTCACCTTTACCGATCGCGACCTCCCCACCGCGGACCGCATCGACGCCGAGCAAGATATGGTCGAGGCACTGACCGACGCCGATGCGCGCGTGGACGACCTCATCGACGCCGATTCCAATCAGGGCATTGGCTATGCGCGCGATGACGTGGACGGCGACTCCATGATGTGGATGACGCTGCTCGACATCATCATCGTGATCATGGCGTTCGTCTTTGTGGTCCTTACCGACGCCACCATCGAGGAGGAGAGCGCCATCATCGGCACGCTGCTCGCCAGCGGTTATCGCCGTCGCGAGATCGTGCTGCACTACCTGGCACTTCCCGCCATCGTGGGCGTGGTCGCGGCGCTTTTGGGCACTGCGCTCGGCGTTGTGTTCTTTACCGAGCCCATGCGCAGCCTCTATTACGGTTCGTACAGCCTGCCGCCCTTCCAGGTGTACTGGAGCTGGGAGATCTTTGTGAAGTGCGCCGTGGTTCCCGCCGCCGCGCTCATCCTCATCACGCTGGTGGGCCTGCTTCGCAAAATGGGCAAGACGCCGTTGCAGTTCCTTCGTCACGAGGCGAGCGGCAAATCGGGCACCAAGCGCGGTATGCAACTGCCGGAGCGCATGGGTTTTGTTTCCCGCTTCCGCCTGCGTATCTTTCTGCGCAACCTGGGCAACTTTGCCACGCTCTTTGTGGGCATTGCGTTTGCCTCGCTGCTGCTGCTCTTTGGCCTGGCGATTCTGCCCACGATGACGCACTACGCGGACAACCTCGAGACAAGCCTGGTCGCCGAGCACCAGTACACGCTCAAGGCGCCGCTGGAGCTCGAGGGCACTGCCGAGGAACGTGAGCAGTGGTCGGCACTCGAGCGCTTGCAGTCGGTGGACGGCGTGCTGCTTTCCGCCGCCCGGGATGCCGATGACGAGCTTGACGACGCGGCCGATGCGGCGCAGACGGCAGCCGATGCCGCGACCGCATCTCCGTCTGCCGAGAGCCTGACTGCGGCGCAGGATGCGCTTACCAAGGTCCAGGACAAGAAGGATGCGCTTTATGCGCGCCTCGATGACCTTGCCGATGCCCTCGGCTGCGACCGCGACGAGGCTATCGACCTGATCGACAAGGCCTCTAAGATCGACACTGACAACGACGACATTCACCCGGTTAACACGACCGATAACGGTGCAGACAAGATTGCGCAGACCGAGAAATATGCCGTTTACCAGCTGCAATACGACCGCGGCGATGGTAATGGCGAGGAGACGATTTCCATCTACGGCATCTCGCCCGATTCGCGCTATTGGAAAGACCTCAACGTTGGCGATGGGCGCGTCGTCTTTGGCGGCGGCCTGCTCGACAAGTTTGGCTGGAGCGAGGGCCAGAAGGTCACGCTCATCGACAAGTACGAGGGCGAGCATTATTCCCTTGAGTACGCGGGCAAGGACTGTGCCTGGGGTTCCAAGTCGGACATGAATATCTATATGAGTATCGACGACTTTAACGAGCTGTTCGGCAACGACGCCGCCTACTTTAACGGCTATGTGAGCGACGAGAAGCTCGACCTCGATGCTCGTTACTTTGCCGGCGACACCACGCCCGACGACATGCGGGCCGTGGGCGACCAGTTCATCGGCATGATGAGCAAAATGATCGGAATGATGATCGGGCTCGCGGTGTTTATCTTCCTGCTGTTTATGTACCTGCTGACCAAGGCGGTGATCGACCACAGCGCCCGTTCGATCAGCTACATGAAAGTCTTTGGCTATCGCGATAGCGAGATCTCGCATCTGTACATCCGCTCGATCACGCTGTGCGTGGCGGCGTCGCTCGTGCTGAGCCTGCCGGTCATTATTGGCTCGCTCACGGCCATCTTCCGCTCGATGCTGCTCGCCTACAACGGCAATATCGAGATCTACGTGCCCGCTTGGTCTATGGCTGCATGCGTCGGCATTGGCTTTGCGACCTACCTGGTCGTGGCGCTGCTACACACGCGCTCCATCAAGCGCGTCAGTCTGGCCGAAGCCCTCAAAGTCCAAGAGTAGTCATCGGGGACAGTCTTTGCCGATTCGCCGGCCGTGCTGGCAAGGACTGTCCCCAGCTGCCGGCAGAAAAGGAATGTCCCTAACTGCCGGGTGGCGAGGCACTCATTTAAGTCCGTCCCCAATGAGTGGTTTCAGTCATTTAAGTCTGTCCCCAATGAGAACGACTAGGTTTCGCGCTTGACTTCGACCCTACTTCAGCGGGTACCATCCTCTATGTCTGTAACGCCATATAGACCGAGGGGATAGATCTATGACCGCACCTGCACCCGCAGCACCCGCTAAGGTGTACTTCACCAACCTGCGCACGCATGCTCGCGAGAGCCAGCTCGACAAGCTCAAGCGCCTCATCCGTCATGCCGGAATTGAGCAGATCGACTTTGAGAACAAGTTCGTCGCCATCAAGATTCACTTTGGCGAGCTGGGCAACCTGAGCTTTTTGCGCCCCAACTACGCCCGCGCCGTCGCGGATGTCGTGAAGGAGCTGGGCGGCAAGCCCTTCCTCACCGACTGCAATACGCTCTATGTGGGTAGCCGCAAAAACGCGCTCGAGCACATCGATACCGCCTACCAGAACGGTTTTACCCCGTATGCCACGGGCTGCCAGATCATCATCGCCGACGGCCTCAAGGGCACCGACGAGGCGCTCGTCCCGGTCGAGGGCGGCGAGTACGTGCGCGAGGCCAAGATTGGTCAGGCTCTCATGGACGCCGATATCGTGATCAGCCTCACCCACTTTAAGGGCCATGAGCAGGCCGGCTTTGGCGGCGCCATGAAGAACCTGGGTATGGGAGGCGGCAGCCGTGCCGGCAAGATGGAGCAGCATGCCGCCGGCAAGCCGAACGTCTCGACCGAGCACTGCGTTGGCTGCCGTGCCTGCGAAAAGATTTGCGCGCACAACGCTGTCTCGTTCGACGGCACCCGCGAGCGCGAGCTTGCCAGCGGCGCTACTCGCACGGTGCACGTGGCCACCATCGACCACGATCGCTGCGTGGGCTGCGGCCGCTGCATTGCGGCGTGCAACCAGGACTGCATCAAGCCCGGCTATGACGCCGCGGCCGACGTGCTCAACTGCAAGATCGCCGAGTATACAAAGGCCGTTGTCGACGGCCGCCCGAGCTTCCACATCTCGCTTGCCATGGACATCAGTCCCAACTGCGACTGCCATCCCGAAAACGATACGCCTATCGTCAACGATATCGGCATGTTCGCGAGCTTCGACCCGGTCGCCATCGACCAGGCCTGCGCCGATGCCGTCATGGCATCCGAGCCGCTGCCCAACACCGAGCTCACCGATAGCGCGGCCAAGATGGAGCACAACCACGAGCATCTGGAGGGCGAGCAGGCCAAGGACCCCTTCTGCATCACGCATCCCGACACCGACTGGCGCGTGTGCATCGCGCACGCCGAGAAGATCGGCTTGGGCACGAGCGAGTACGAGCTCATTGAGGTCAAGTAGCACCTGTCTATTGGACATATCAAGCGCTTTTATAGCGCAACGTTAGCAAAAGCCGCCCGTGAGCACAGCGCTCATGGGCGGCTTTTCGGAAGTGCTAGGGGGTCAGATAGACCAGTAAACCGTACTATTTGCCTAAAAATACTCGTCGAGGAAGTTGTTGACTGTGTTCCAGTAGAGCTCGGGGTCAACTTGCGCACTCTTGGCGTGGGTGGCGCCATGGACGGTGAGCTTTTGCTTGACCTTGCTGGCGCACGCGTCGTAGTTTTGGTCGAGCATGCTGTACGGCACAAAGGTGTCTTGGTCACCGTGGATAAACAGCATGGGAACCGTCGCGCGCTTGAGTTGTTCCACGCTGCTCGCCTTATGAAAGTCGTAGCCCGCGCGCACGTTGCATACCAGGTTTGCTACATCGAGCAGGGGAAAGCTGGGCAGACCGAACACGTCCTTGAGCTGCAGAGAAAACTCGTCCCAAACACTTGTATAACCGCAGTCCTCGATAATGCATTTCACGTTTGCGGGCAGAGATTCCCCCGCGACGTTCATGGCGGTTGCCGCACCCATCGACTCGCCAAAGACCAGGATGCGCGCCTCGGGGTCAGCCTGAACGATTCGCTCGATCCATGCGACGATGTCGAGGCGCTCGGGCCAGCCCATGCCGATATAGTCGCCGCCGGAGCGCTCGTGGGCGCGGGCAGCGGGTGCGAGTACGTTCATGCCGCGGTCATGGAATCGTTTGGCGTATCGGGCCATACCGATGGGCTCATTGGTGTATCCGTGTAGGCAGACAGCGTAATTGTGTGTGGTCTCTGGGGCGGCAAAATACCAAGCGGCAAGTTCGGTTCCGTCATCTGCGGTGAGGCTGCTGCTCTCGCTATTCTCTTTAAACCACGCCCGCGCCTCGGCATCCTCGGCATCCGGCTGCTCGCCTTCTTTTTCGTTCTTGCTATCCTGCATCATCTTCATGGTGTACGGCGCTTGGGGATTCAGGGCAAAGTCAAACAGAAAGTTGCCGGCAAACCCCAACAGCGCGACAACGAGCACCAGCGCAACGACGCCGGCTATCTTGAGCTTTCGATGGGAATGTGCGTTTTGAGACATAAGAAGCTTTCCTATAAGATGTTAATACATCAACATTTAATGCAAGCGCATTATGGACGTTCGCCGTTGATGCGTCAACAGGCAAAGAATGGGTAAACAAAGGGTCACGTATGGTGCAAATTTCGCACGTACCTAGACGCTTTGATATAGTGTTGAGAACTCTTTACGTTGGAGGATGTAACCGGCATGTCCGATTCGAGCGACAGTTCTAAGCCGCGACCAAAGACCGCGGCCGTTCCACACTACACGGTGGGCGAGGAGATCATGAACTCCGTCACCCATGGTGTCGGCTGCCTGCTGGGTATCGCGGGCCTGGTGCTCCTGATCGTATTCGCTGCCCTGCGCGGCGGAGGCCCGGCCCACATGGCCGCGGCGATTGTCTATGGTGTCAGCATTATCCTCGAATACCTAGCCTCCACGCTCTACCACGCGATTCAGCCCGCGCGCGCCAAGCGCGTGTTTCGCATCATCGACCACAGCTGCATCTACCTGCTCATTGCCGGCAGCTATACGCCGTTTTGCCTCATCACGCTCGCAAATGACGGCGGCCCTGCGCTGTTCTTTGCCGTATGGGCCATCGCCATTATCGGCATCGCCCTCGAGTGCTTCCTACGCGAGCGTCAACCGCACTGGGTAAGCGGCCTGGTTTACCTGCTGATGGGCTGGCTCGTTGTCTTTAAGCTGCCCGAGCTCGTGGCGCTGCTCAACCCCGTCGCGCTTGCCCTGCTCGCCGTCGGCGGCGTGTGCTATACCGTGGGCGTGCCGTTCTATATCGCCAAAAACGTGCGCTACCTGCACAGTGTGTTTCACTTGTGGGTGCTCGCCGGCAGTATCTTCCAGTTCATGGCGGTGATCCTCTTCGTAATCTAGCGATCGCGCCTGCGTCCGCGGGCCCGTCCGGGCGCCCGCCGGGTGCAACTGCCCTATCCGCCATCAACGTTTTGACCTGACGTCCCGAATCTTGGAGGTTCGAGAAACTCCCGATGGACATAACCATCTCCCTTATCACCACCCTCGTTTTGACCCTCATCAACGGCTACTTCTCTATGTCCGAGATGGCGCTCACCACGGCCAAGCGCGCCGTGCTGGAGCACGAGGCCGAGGAAGGCGACAAGCGCGCCGAGCGTGCCATTAAGCTGGCTGCCGACTCCGACCAGCTGCTCGCCACCATCCAGGTTGCCATCACGCTCGTGGGCTTCGCCTCGTCCGCCGTCGCCTCGACGAGTCTGTCCGACCCGCTTGCCACGTGGCTCATGAGCTTTGGCATCGCGCCGCTTTCCGCCATCGCGCGCGGCCTGGCGCCGGTCATCATCACCGTCGCCGTCGCCTTTGTGTCCATCGTGATCGGCGAGCTTGTGCCCAAGCGCATCGGTCTGGCCAACGCCGAGGGCGTATCCAAGCAGGTCGTGGGACCGTTGTCGTTTTTCCAAAAGATCGCCCGTCCGCTCGTGTGGCTGACCGGCGCCTGCTCCGATGGCCTGGCCCGCATCCTGCGCATCAAGAGCGCCGACGACCGCCAAAACGTTTCGGAGGAGGAGATCAAGTACATGGTCTCGGAGCAGGACGACCTGCTCGACGAGGAAAAGCGCATGATCCACGAGATCTTCGACCTGGGCGACACCGTTGCCCGCGAGGTCATGGTGCCGCGCGTGGACACCACCATGTGCGAGGACGACGAGACGGTCGCCGACGTGCTGTCCACCATGCGCCAGACCGGCTTTAGCCGCATCCCCGTCTATCACGAGGATCCCGACAACGTCGCGGGCATCGCGCACATCAAGGACCTGATTCAGCCCGCGCTCGACGGTAAGGGCGACCAGCCCATCGCCGATTACCTGCGCGACGCCACCTTTGTGCCCGACACCAAGGACATCCTGCCGCTGCTGTCCGAGATGCAGACTTCGCACGACCAGATCGTGGTGGTCGTGGACGAGTACGGCGGCACGGCCGGCATCATCACTATCGAGGACATCGTCGAGGAGATCGTCGGCGAGATCGAGGATGAATTCGACCCCGACAACAAGTATCTCACGCGCCTTTCGCGCCGCGAGTGGCTCGTTGATGGGCGTTTTTCGTGCGATGACGCGATTGAGCTTGGTTGGCCGCTCGAGGAAAGCGATGATTATGAGACCATCGCCGGCTGGATTTTGGAGCTTTGTGACTCGGTGCCCGACATCGGAGAGGTGTTTGAGGTTGCGGGGTACAAGTTTAAAGTGCAGTCGATGCGTGGCCAGCGCATCTCGCTCATTCGCGTGATCGCTCCGGCCGAAACCGATAAGAAGGATTCCGAGTCTTCGGTAGACGAGCCGACGACGTCGGGTGCGGGTTCCGCGAATCCGCACGACGGCGACGAGTAGGACAAGGAAGAGTAGGGGAGAGTTATGGCAGGCCTGTTCAACATCCTTAAGGTCACCGTCAGCGAGGACAAGATCTGCGCGCACGTGCTGGTGAACCCCGGCATGCCGCTCATGACCTCGGAGGATATCGAGGCTACGGCGCGCGTGTATTACCTGGTGCCGGCGATTGCCAAGCACTTGTGCCTGGGCGATTCCGGCCGCGAGTTCCAGGACTGCATGGGCCAGACCGAGCTCTGCCACTTGCTGGAGCACGTGACGGTTGAGCTCATGAACGAGACCGGTCTTGCCGGTAGCATCTCGTGCGGCCGCACGCGCGTAAGCGAGCACGACGAGCGCGTCTTTGAGGTTGAGCTTTCGTGCCCCGACGACGCGCTGGCCATCGGCGCGCTGTCTTCGGCCACCTTTATGATGGACTGGGCGTACCTGCACGCCGACCAGCCTGCCCCCGACGTGGAAGGCACGGTCGCGGGCCTGCGCAACCTGGTGCTGGGCATGCGCGCCGAGGCCGAGGGCAAGGATCCTCACGAGGCCGTCGCCGCTGCGAACGGCGAAGATGCTGTCGAGGACGAGGGCGCTGACGAGGGCGATGTGCCGGCCGACGCCGAGTCCGTTGCCGATGCGACCGCCGAGCCTGTTCCCACCGAGCCCCAGGGTGTCCCCAACTTTGACGACGAGCCCCAGGTGGCGATTGATACCGAGGGCGCGGTTGCCGAGAACCACGAGGCTTCCGCTGCCGTCTTTGGCGGTGCGGCGATGGTTCCGGCAGGACCTGCGCATGAGGGCAGCCTGCCGCTCGTGGACGGCGCCGGCGAGGACCCGGGTGCCACGGTGGCCATGCCGGCTATGCCCCAGGAGTAGGCCTACGCGTTTATCACCATCACGTACCTGCGCCTTTGCCGTACGCAGATGAGCGGAGCGGCAAGTGATGCGCTGCGGGTATAATGGACAGCATTCAAACGGTGGGCACCGACGTGCCCGCAGGAGAGGAATGATCATGGGTAAGACTTTCAGCTTTGTCTCCGGCGCACTTTTTGGTGCCGCTGCCGGCGCTATTGTCGGCGTTGCTCTGGCCCCGCGCTCGGGCGCCGAGACCCGCGCCATGGCTGCCGATATCGCCAACGACGCCTGGGACAATATGCGCGACACCTACGAGCACAGCGCCGAGGAGGCCCGTGCTGCGGTGAATGACTTTGGCCCGATGGTCGACGCCAAGACCGACGACCTGCGCGCCAAGGTCGACCTGGCCCGCGAGCGCATGGACCAGCTGCGCGAGCAGCTCAACGACGCCATTTCGGGCGGCAACGTGACGCCTGCCGCCGACGTCGTGGTCGAGAACGCCGTCGAGGCTGATACCGAGGCTGCGGAGCCCTCGACCGAGGCATAATGCGCGCTGGGGATTTTGTCGGCGCCAAGATCTATCGCAAGCCTACCGAGGACAAGCGCACCAAAAAGGACGGCACGCCGCGCAGCCCTAAAAAGCTCGGAAAGATTCACTTTCCGGTCTTTACCCCGGGCGGTACGCGCGTGGTCGGCTTTATGGTCCGCCAGTCCGATATCGCGGGCATGATCGAGCGTCCCGACCGATTCGTAGCGCTCGACGCCATTGGCGTCTACGAGGGCGCCATTGCGGTCGATGACGTCAAGGACACGTACGATGCCGCCGCCGCCAAGCGCCTCGACATCAACCTGGACGATTGCATCATCTGGGTCGGTATGGACGTGCGCACGGAATCGGGCGACGTCGTGGGCTATTGCTCGGATGTTGAGTTCAAGCCACGCTCGGGCATCGTGCAGGCATTCTATGTGACCGCCGGTGCTGCTTCGAGTGTTTTGGTTGGTGACACGCAGGTGCCGCCGACGATGCTGCGCGGCTACGAGAACGGCGCGATGGTCGTCTCGGACGAGGTCAAGTCGCTCGGGTATTCGGGCGGTGCGGCTGCCAAGGCCGCCGAGGCCAGCGTCGTGGTGGGCGACAAGGTCAAAAAGGGCGCCAAGGTGCTCGACGACAAGGGATCGGTTGCCGTGGACAAGGGCAGTCGCGCACTGGGCAAGCAGCTCGGCAAGACGCGCGGCATGTTCAAGGCCTTTAAGGACGAATACCAAAAGGCGAGCGGAGGCTCGTCAAAAGCTACAAAATAGCGACGTACCAAATGATGGGAGGCAAGCCGGAGACCTGTTGCTCCGGCTTGCTGTGTTTATGGGGGAGGGCACATGCGCCAAAACGGATCCAACTTAAACGAGCGTTCGGGTGCGCGTCCGACGGCGCGCCGCGATTTGGGGCAGCTGCCCAGCGGTCAGCGCAAGCGTCACCGTAAGCCCGGCGCGATGTACCTCAACCATAGCCGCGGGTTTAGCGACCGCAGTGCGCGCATCGGCAACAGCCGTACGCCCCGTCGTTCGTCTCGCCTGCCCTACGCGCTCATCGCCGTGGGTTGCGCGCTCGTGCTGTTTATCGCTGCCGTCGTGGGCT